>JBFXJV010000168.1:0-7472 GCA_050174515.1 Methylocystis sp. | reverse complement strand
CGTCGCGCTCTCCGCCTCCTTCTTCGCCTTCTGCCTGCTGGGCGCGACGATCGGCTACTGGCTGCTGCGCGGCCAGAGCGAGGCGCTGAGACTGGCGGCGCTGGCGTTTACCGGCGGCGTTCTGCAAATCGCCGCAGTTGAGGACCTGATGGGAGAGGCCCATGAGGCGGCGGAAGACACGCGCTGGTCTTCGATGCTTTTCATCGGCGGCTTTGCGCTTTTCACGGTGCTCGCCAGTTATTTCGACCATTGAGCGACGCGGAGTCGCTTCGACGCCCGGGGCTGGCCAATTTGACAGGCGGCGCCCATTTTGACCATCTTCCGCCGCTCGCGCCGAGCCGGCGCACCCTTGGAATTGTCACGAAATGAATGTCGTTATCGTCGAGTCGGCAGCCAAAGCGCAGACGATCAATAAATATTTAGGCAATAACTTCAAAGTGTTGGCGTGTTATGGCCATGTTCGCGACCTCCCCGCCAAGGATGGCTCGGTCGACCCCGAGCAGGATTTTTCCATGGTCTGGGAGATGGACGCCAAGGGCGCGAAGCGGGTCTCCGCCATCGCCGACGCGGTCAAGGGCGCGGAGAAGGTGATCCTCGCGACCGACCCGGACCGCGAGGGCGAAGCCATCTCGTGGCATCTCTTGGACATTCTGAACAAGAAGCGGGCGCTCAAGGACAAGAAGATCGAACGCGTGGTCTTCAACGCGGTCACCAAGGACGCGATCAAGGAGGCGATGGCGCATCCGCGCCAGATCGACCAGGCGCTGGTCGACGCCTATCTCGCCCGCCGCGCCCTCGACTATCTCGTCGGCTTCACGCTGTCGCCGGTGCTCTGGCGCAAGCTCCCCGGCGCGCGCTCGGCGGGCCGCGTGCAGTCGGTGGCGCTGCGCCTCGTCTGCGACCGCGAGCTCGAAATCGAGAAATTCGTCCCGCGCGAATATTGGTCGCTCGTCGCCCATCTGAAGACCAAGGCCGGCGAGCCCTTCACGGCGCGACTGGTCGGCGCCGATGGCAAGAAAATCCAGCGGCTCGACATCGGCACCGGCCAAGAGGCCGAGGACTTTAAGAAAGCGCTCGACGCCGCGACCTTCACCGTGCGCTCAGTCGAAGCGAAGCCCGTCAAGCGACACCCCTATGCGCCTTTCACGACCTCCACCCTGCAGCAGGAGGCGTCGCGAAAGCTCGGCCTCGCCCCGGCGATCACCATGCGCATCGCCCAGCGGCTCTACGAGGGCGTCGACATCGGCGGCGAGACGGCGGGCCTCATCACCTATATGCGAACCGATGGCGTCGACATGGCGCCGGAGGCCGTCGCCAGCGTGCGCCGGGTGATCGGAAATGAATATGGCGACCGCTTCGTTCCTGGCGCGCCGCGCAAATATACGACGAAGGCCAAGAACGCTCAGGAAGCGCATGAGGCCATCCGCCCGACCGATCCCACGCGCCTTCCCAAACATGTCGCCAAATATCTCGAGCCCGAACAAGCGAAGCTCTATGAGCTGATCTGGACCCGCACCATCGCGAGCCAGATGGAGTCTGCCGAGCTCGAGCGGACCACCGTCGAGATCGACGCCCGCGTCGGAGCGGAAGCGACCGACGCCAAACAGGCCGGCGTGAGAACGTTGGAGCTGCGCGCCACTGGCCAGGTCGTGCGTTTCCCGGGCTTCCTCGAACTTTATCAGGAAGGCCGCGACGACGCGGAGGACGAAGACGGCGGTCGCCTGCCGGCGATGGCGCAAGGCGAACCCTGCACGCGCGAAAAAATCGACGCGACCCAGCACTTCACCGAGCCGCCGCCCCGCTATACCGAGGCGACGCTGGTCAAGCGGATGGAGGAGCTCGGCATCGGCCGTCCCTCGACCTACGCCTCGACGCTCGCCGTGCTGCGCGACCGCGATTATGTGCGGCTCGATAAGAAGCGTCTCGTGCCGGAGGACAAGGGGCGGCTTGTCGTCGCCTTTCTCGAAAGCTTCTTCTCGCGCTACGTCGAATTCGACTTCACCGCCGACCTCGAGGAAAAGCTCGATCTCATCTCGAATAATGAGATCGACTGGAAGGAAGTGCTGCGCGACTTCTGGCGCGACTTCTCGACAGCCGTCGACGGCACCAAGGATTTACGCGTCAGCGAGGTGCTCGACAGTCTCAATGAATTGCTCGGTCCGCATGTCTTTCCGCCGAAGGAGGATGGCAGCGATCCCCGCCTCTGCCCCGCCTGCAACAGCGGCCAGCTCTCGCTCAAAATTGGCAAATTCGGCGCCTTCGTCGGCTGCTCGAACTATCCCGAATGCCGCTATACGCGCACGCTCTCGCCGCCTACCGGCGACGCCGCAGACGCCGCGCGGCCGGGCGTGAAAGTGCTGGGCGTCAATCCGGAGACCGGCGCGGAAGTGACGCTGCGCGACGGGCGTTTCGGCGCCTATGTGCAGGAAGGCGAACAGGAGGAAGGCGGCGAAAAGCCTAAGCGCGGCTCGCTGCCCAAAAACATCAAGCCCGACGAATTGACGCTCGCGCAGGCGCTCGCACTGCTCTCGCTGCCGCGCGAAGTGGCGAAACATCCAACGACCGGCGAGCCGATCGTCGCCGGCATCGGGCGCTTCGGCCCCTATGTGCAGCACGGCAAGACCTACGCCAATATCGGCCGCGACGACGACGTCCTCGCGATCGGCGCCAACCGCGCCATCGATCTCATCGTTCAAAAGGAGTCGGGAACCGGCGGCTCGCGCTTCTCCCGCGGCCCGGCGGAGCCGGCGCGCGTCCTCGGCGATCATCCGGAAGGCGGATCGGTGAGCGTGAAGTCCGGTCGCTTCGGCCCCTATGTCAACTGGGGCAAGGTCAACGCCACGATCCCGAAGGGCGAGGACCCCGCGGCGCTGACGCTCGAAGCGGCGCTGGCGCTGCTCGCGGCGAAAGCCGCCGGCGGCGACGCGGCCGGCGGACGCGCGCTCGGCGACCATCCCGACGGCGGCAAGGTCACGGTGCGCGCCGGACGCTTCGGCCCCTACGTCAATTGGGGCAAGATCAACGCGACTCTGCCCAAGGGCGCATCGCCCGACGAGGTGACTCTCGAAGAGGCGCTGCGCCTGATCGAAGCCAAGGGCGGCGCGCCGAAGAAGGGCGGATCGGCGAAAAAGGCGCCGGCTAAGAAAGCCGCGACCAAAGCCAAGAAAACAATTGAAGAGAGCGACGAGACGCCCTTCGACGATTCGCGGCCGGTGAGACAAGCGGTCAAGGCGTCCGCCAAGAAGACCGCGTCAAAAAAGCCGCCTGCAAGAAAGCCGGCGCCGAAGAAGGCCGCGGCGAAATAGTCAAGAGACGCGCTCGGCGTGGCGTTTCGATTTCGGCGCCGGCATTCTATATGTGTCACAACGAGTCCGGTCGAACTGCCGGATGTCATTCTCGACGCGCGCCAACTGCGCGATCGGGAATCCAGAGTCTTGTCGAGCATTTCGGACCTTACTCTGGAACTCCGGTCCGCCGGGAGTGACATTTCCGCAAACGACTCGACAGGGCCTCTTGAATGTGGGCGGCGCAACTCCGCAATTTCTGCCCCTGTTGAGCGAGCCATTGGCGAAAAAAGATAGAGAAAAACACGCGCCCTCTCGCGAAGACATCCTCGCCTTCATCGCCCGCGAAACCGAGGCGGGCGGACCGCGCAAGATCGGCCTGCGCGAAATCGCGCGCGCCTTCGGCCTCACCGGCGACGACCGCATCGCCGTCAAGCGCATGCTCGCCGAGCTTGCCGAAGAGGGCGTTCTGGAAAAGCGCGGCCGGCGCGTGACCCGCAAGGGCGCGCTGCCGCCCGTCGCGCTTGTCGACATCATCGCCCGCGACCGAGACGGGGAGATGATCACCGTTCCCGTCGAATGGGACGAGGACGAGCTGGGCCCCGCGCCGCGCATCCGCATCCATGCGCCGCGCCGCGCCCGGCCGGGCGAACCCCTGCCCGGCGTCGGCGACCGCGCGCTGCTTCGCGCCGAACCCGATCGCGACGCCGGACCGGCCGAGCCGCCCTATGTCGGGCGCGTCGTCAAACTTCTGTCGCGCCAGCGCCACCGCGTGCTTGGCGTGCTGCATATCGAGGCGAATGGCGCCGGCCGCATCGAGCCGATCGACAAGAAACAGGCGGGACGCGAACTCGCCGTCGCGGCGGCCGACACCGGCGAAGGCAGGCACGGCGATCTCGTCTCGGTCGATCTCATCGGCAAGACGCGCTTTGACGCGCCGCGCGCCCGCGTGCGCGAGACGCTGGGTTCGGTGACCGGCGAAAAGGCGGTGAGCCTGATCGCGCTGCGCGCGCATGAGATCCCGGATGTGTTTCGCGCCGAGGCGACCGCCGAGGCCGAGCGCGCCCAACCCGCCTCCCTGCACGGGCGCGAAGACTGGCGCGACCTGCCGCTCGTCACCATCGATCCGCCAGACGCGAAGGATCATGACGACGCCGTGCACGCCGCGCCCGATGATGCGCCGGACAATGAGGGCGGCTTCATCCTCACGGTCGCGATCGCCGACGTGGCGCATTATGTGACGCCGCGCTCGGCGCTCGATCGCGACGCGTTGGAGCGCGGCAATTCGGTCTATTTTCCGGACCGCGTCGTGCCGATGCTGCCCGAGCGCATCTCCAACGATCTTTGCTCATTGCGCCCGGGCGAGGACCGGCCGGCGCTCGCGGTGCGCATGCGCGTCACCGGCAAGGGCCGCAAGATTGATCACAAATTCCATCGCGTGATGATGCGTTCGCACGCCAGGCTCGCCTATGCGCAGGCGCAGGACGCGATCGAAGGGCGCACGGATGAAACCACGAAGCCGCTGCTCGCACCGGTGCTCAAGCCGCTTTACGCCGCCCATGAGGCGCTGCAGCACGCCCGCAATCTACGCGCGCCGCTCGATCTCGATCTGCCCGAACGAAAAATCGTCTTGAAGAAAGACGGCTCCTTCGATCGCGTCGTCATTCCGCCGCGTCTCGAAGCGCATCGGCTGATCGAAGAATTCATGATTCTCGCCAATGTCGCGGCGGCCGAAACCCTGGAACAACATCGCCAGCAGCTGATCTATCGCGCCCATGACGAGCCTTCGCGCGAAAAAGTCTCGGCGCTGTCGGAATTTCTGGCGACGATCGGCGTCAAGCTCGCCAAGGGCCAGACGCTGCGCGCCGCGCATTTCAACGTGATCCTCGATCGCGTGAAGGGTCTGGAGCACGAGAATATCGTCAATGAGATCATTCTGCGCACCCAGGCGCAGGCGGAATATACGCATGAAAATTACGGGCATTTCGGCCTCAATCTGCGCCGCTACGCCCATTTCACCTCGCCAATTCGCCGCTATGCCGATCTCATCGTCCATCGCGCGCTCATTCGCGCGCTAAAGCTCGGCGAAGGCGCCCTGCCCGACATGCCGGCCGGCGAACTTGCAGAAATCGCCGCGCGCATCTCGGCCGCCGAACGGCGCGCCATGGCGGCGGAGCGCGAGACCGTCGACCGGCTCATCGCGCATCACTTGGCCGACCAGATCGGCGCGCGCTTTTCAGCGCGCATTTCCGGCGTGACGCGATCGGGACTCTTCGTGCGCCTCGCCGAAACTGGCGCCGACGGCTTCGTCCCGGCGGCGACGTTGGGCCGCGAATATTACGCCTATGACGAGGCGGCGCATGCACTCACTTCGCGCTCCGGCGTCAGCTATCGGCTCGCGGATGTGATCGAAGTGCGGCTCATCGAGGCCGCGCCGATCGCCGGCGCCCTGCGTTTCGAGGTGGTAAGCGGCGGCGAACGCCGCGCGCCGCCGCGAACGGGCGCGAGAACGAAGGATCGACGCGCGCCAACGCGCGCGAAGAAGAAGCGATAGAGCATTTTCCGTAGAAAATTATGCTTGTTCGGCGCGGAAACTGCGTCAATTCGAGAAAATAGCGGCTCGTGTCACGCGCCTTTCGCGCAGATGTATACCTCGCGGCGCCTGCCCCAGCACGAGCCTGAGCGATAGACCTTGCCGAGGCTGCGGCCGCCGAGGCTCGCCGTCCATGTCCGCCCATGTTCGAGCGTCAGAACGATGGCTTCATCGCCCGCGGTGAGGTTGAAGGTCGAGCGCGAAGGCTGACTCATGAGGCAGTCGCGCTGGAACAGAACCCGGCCGTCGACCTTGACGAAGCATTTCGCATGGCGGCCATCCTTGGCGGGCTCGTCCTCGCGCCGGCTTTCGGGCGCCGCAGGCGGGTTGTCGGGCTCCGCCAGCGCCGCCGCATCGACCGGCGGCGCGTCGTCGAAGGCGGTTTTCGGCCGCTCCTGATCGAGCGGCGAAAGCGCGCCCGCGCCATAGGCCGGCGCGGCGGCGGGAGCGGCCGGCTTAATCGGCGGCGGCAGGGGCTCCGGCAAAGGCTCGGTCGCGGATTGGGCCTCCAGTAGCCGCTCACCCAAATTCTTGGGCTCGGGCGTTGATGGCGTCGGAGCCGCCGCCAAGCCAGGCTCAACGCTAACCGATGGCGCCGAGCTTGGCGCGGCGTCGCCGGCTCGCGCAGTCTCTTTCACGGGCGCCGCCGTCGGCTGCTCGATCCGCGCAGGCGTCGTCGGCGTCTCGGCCTGACGCTGCGTCGAGCCGTCAGCGCGCGGCGTGGCCGTGCCTCTCCAGGCGAGATTTGCCGCGAAGCCGCCGCCAAGCAGGATGATAGTGGCGACGATATAGACCCACACGGGCGTTCTGGATGACGCGCTCCCATGGCGCGCGCGCCACCCTTCAGCGATATCGCTTGAAAAATTCTTGATCCAGCGCGTCGTGCGCCTGTTGCTGAAAGGACTCTCCAAGCGTTCCAGTTCGCCGAGCAGGCGTCGTTTCTCTTGGCGTATCCGCTCTTCGAAGTTCTCCAACTCGGCGACTTTGCGTCGCTTTTCGAGTGTTACGCTCATACTGTTAACTCCAGGCGCGCAGGCGTGAAGACCTGGTAAGAATTTCTTCACGCTGACACATGCCGACTACGCTCTCAACACAGCATGAGCGTGTCTGCTTCTTACAAAATATTGTGCCCCGCCCGAGTCTTGCGCTGCGATTGCCCCGTCTGCTTCCGGACATACGCCGTGCTCTTCGAGATTAGCCAACAAAATTATGGCTGTTCTTTGCCGGCTCCTTTCAGCCTGCCCCGGGCGTCTACGCGGCGGCGGCGACTGCGTCGCGGGAGGCGGTCGCGGCGAGGATCGTCGCGACAAGCGCGGCCAGGACGGGGGAGCCGGCCTCTCATGAATTTGGATCGTCGCCTGGCCCCCGCGCGTCCTTGACATCGCTCGCGCCGCACGTATGTTGCCGGCCAATTCGCTCCCGGCGCGCCCTGCGGCCGGGGCGATTTCTTTCTCTGATAGACGGAACCAACGATGGCCAAGTCCGCCATGATCAAGATCAAGCTCCTGTCCACGGCGGATACGGGCTATTTCTACGTGACCAAGAAGAACGCCCGCACCAAGACGGAAAAGCTCGTCTTCAAGAAATATGATCCG
>JBFXJV010000167.1:0-7520 GCA_050174515.1 Methylocystis sp. | reverse complement strand
GCGCTCCATGCCTTCGAACTCTAAGATGTCGATTGTCGGCGACTGCAAATTATATCTTCTGGTCCACACATGACTTCCGTGGGTATGGGTAACCACGATGCTGTCAAGTAATCCCTGACGGCGCGCCATGCAGGCGTAATGTCCTAGGCCCAGATATTCATGGAAATGGACAACATCATACTTATGTTTTTTTAAGAAGCAGAAGACCAAATAGGATTTCTCCTTGGAGCCGCCGTCGGTTCTGGAGACATCGTCAAAACTAGCGTCAGCCAAATAATGAAAAGAAATATTGTTCTTGCTTGTGGGATATCGCCTGAGATCACAGCTGAGGTCTGTAACCAGAACGCTAACATTATGCCCGTCTTGGGCGTACAATCTGGCCAGCCCGGCCACGCAGGCGCCAATCCCGCCGCTACGATTGAGTCCGGCGAATTCTTCAGTGACGAAGCAGATCTTCATCTATTTCTACCCGTTTTGGAGAGCATGGCGGCATTAACGACTTATTGTTTCCGCTCTGCTTTCGTAACTGGGCGCCACATTTGTTGATGTGCTTCCGAAACGAGCAAAGAGTCCGAGCGCCCACGCAGGTCGCCCGAAAAACGACAGGACGTTAACGCCGGGCCCGCGCTTCATTCGGGCAAAATCGCCCAAATGCGGCAGACGTGATTGATTCCCAATATTTAGGGCGGTCTTTGCGTGAAAAACCGAATTCCAGTTTTTCCCGAGCCGCGCTCTAGTTGACCAGATGTTAACGCCCAGGTTTCGAGGCGTGTTCCAAGCGTCTTAAAATAAAGCGAATGTAAACTTGATAAATATCAATGACGGAAGGTTATTCCAGTCAATCTGGTCGAGGAAAGCAGTCCAGTTTCGAGATTTTCGATCTGGGTCTTTGCTTACTTGCGGCGAAATTATTCTTCGGCTAAGTTAGCGAGATATTTACAGTATCCGGATCGACGGTCTGCCCGGCGGCGGCCCGAAACCGCTTTCCACTCCAAGTCCCGGCGGGGGTGGACGCCCGATTGACTAAAGCTTAGCCTTTACAGTAGCCTGTTTGAGTTTTTCCAGCCGGCGACCCTTCCGCTTCGCCTTATGAGGTTTGGGCGGCGACCGTGACGATCGGCTGAGGGGTTTAATCCAAGCGATCGACAATTTCGGATTCGAAAGGCTCAAAAATCCATCGCGTTGTCAGCGGCATATCAATCATGCGCCTGTTTCCGGGCCGCTATCAATAACCGGGGTCGGTCTCGCTGCGTCCGATGATCATTGCCCCGCTCTTCGCCCGAGTTGCGTGGTGATTTAGTAAAGCTTAAGCTAGCGTTAGCGTTTCATCGTTTAATGGACGCTGCGACATGTTCGGGTGCTCCCCTCTCCAGACTCTCGATACGCCGGCCGCGGCGCTATTCGCTGCGATTTTCGTGACGATGGGGTGGGTCTATACAGCGCGTCGCGCTCGTGATTTGTCGCGCAAACAGCACACCTGCAATGTGATCCTCCAATCAAGTCTGGACAGGGGCCTAAATGAAGCCTCGGCAAAGCTTATCCCGTTGATAAGAAGTGGAGATATTGACTCGCTCCAGGATGGAACGATCGAGCGGGAGGCTTTTAGGCTCGTGGCCAATCATTATGAGTTTCTTGCCGCGGGCATCAGAAATGGGGATCTTGACGAGCGGCTGATGCGTGACTGCCTTTATACGCAACTTATTGAATTTTATTATAAATCATCAAACTTTATTTGGAGGCAGAGGGATATCCGCAGGAGGCAGACCATTTATGAGCACTTGGAGTGGCTCTACTTGCGATGGGAAAAAACCAAGCCTGGGTTTTACCAAAGATGGTTTGAGCTGCTGCTTAGCGAGCCACTTGCTGGAAAGCGTAGGGCGTAAGCTTTCTCTAAATTTCGAACTGACCCACTGCCAAAACTTCGACCAACTTGCGTCGGCGGCGATCAGCCCATCATGTGACGTTGTGGGCGCGTCGCGATCGTTGGCGCGCAATGCGCGTGCGGCGCAATGAAGTCCGAGGCTTCGCGATGCTCGACGATCGCGAAGCGGCACATCAGGCCGCCCGCATCGCCGGCGTCGAAGACGTCGAGAATGACGAGCTGCGGCGCGCGGCGGGCGATGCAGATTTTGGGTGAAATTGGCGCCGCTTGACCTGATCGAAACCCATTTGTCGCTCGAGCGATAGGTAATCTTACGCGTTCAAATCGCGCCGGCGTTCACTCCGCCGGCGCCGGCCGCGGCGCCGTGCGCCGCATATGCGCCAGACGCGCCGAACGTTTCTTCAACCAGATGTAAACGCCGGTTATGGAAAGCATCGTGATCGCTAGGCCAACGACGCTCACAAAAATCTTGTAAGGAAGGCCGAACACGTTCGCGGTATGCAGGGCGCGAAGCCATGAAGTGACCGTGTTCCCGCTCTTCCACCCGGTCGGCAAATTCATCATGGCGAATTCGCCGGTATAGGCGTCGAACGCAATCGACGTCGACGCGATTCTGCTCGCGATATCCCGGCTGGACCGAACGCGATATTCATAAACGCCCTTGTTGCGAATAAAATAGAGCGCGAGCGGCCGTTCGATGGCAAAGTCTTGAACTTGAGCTTGCCCCTCCATAAGTTTGTTCCCCGTCGCATAAGCCTGCTCCCAATCGAGCGGCGCGCGTCCGTCGCTGATCGCCGGCCTTCCGGGCCAACTCCAAATCCCCTGCTCGATGTCGATGAAAAGACGAGTCGCGCTGGTATAAAATCCATTCAGATTGAAGGAGACGCTGGACCAGGCGAAGATCAGCAGAACGCCCCACAGCCAAAGGCCGCCAGCGCGATGGAGGTCGAAATTGATCCTGTAGGCGGAAGCCCGCCATTTTATGCGCCAAGCCGTCTTCCATCGGCTGAGAAAATTTCCGACGGCGTTTCGGCTCGGAAGCGGCAGCGTCAAGTAGAAAGCAATGAAGCAATCGATTGTCCAGACGAGCGCCACGATTCCAAGAATCCAGCCGCCAATCTGTCCCATCGTGAGATTGTAGTGCAGAGTATAGATGAACGGCATGAGCTCGCCCAAAGCGCGAGGAAACGCCCCGCGATTCACGCGTCCCAGTTCAACGCCCGTTACGGCGTCGAGATGCAGATAGTTGAAGTCCATCGGCGGCGAACCGGGACGCGGCTCCATGCGTATCATCGCCATTCCACGCCAACCGAGGTACACGCCAGTCGCCTTTGCCGACGGAACCAGACTTTCGGCGCGCCGCACGAGCAGCGGGACTTCCAGCTCAGGTCCATGTGCGCCAGGGTAAAGTTCCGGAGTCAGCGAGTGATTGATTTCCGGCAGGAACGCCAGAAGGCTGCCGGTCAGCCCGACGAGGATCAGAAATCCCGCAGTCGTGAGCCCAGCCCAGCGATGCAGCCATACCCAGAAACCGCGAACGATCATCGAAGGCCTCCGATTGTTTCGGCGACGCTCTCTCCGCCGACAGAGCGTCGCTTCATCACCACTCGAATCTCACCGTCCCTACCGCGGTAAAGGGCTGAGCTGCGAACAAAGCCAAGCGTGGCGGGTTGTTCCACTGCCCGTCCGACGAGTTGAAATATTGCGCATTGTTGATGTTGCGCAGATTGAGTTGAGCCGTGAGCTTATGTCCGTCGATCAGATGGGTGTATGAGGCAAAACCATCGAGTCGCGCCCAGCCAGGCAACACGAAGGTGTTCTGAATGTCGCCCCAGGCATGAGTCGCCGCCGTTACGCCGCCGCCAATGCGCCAGCCAAGCCCGTTCTCGCCGAAATCATAAGTCAGCCAGATTTTACCCGAGTGGCGCGGGACGTTGTCGAGGTGGTTGTAGAGCAGTCCGCTGCCATAGGGATTCAGCGGATTTCTCCAATTGTCGGCGATCACCTTTGCGTCGGTATAGGCGTAATTGGCGATGATGGCCATGCGATCGGTCACGGTTCCAATGACGTCCAGCTCGATTCCGCGACTGCGCTGGAGGCCCGCAAGCTTCAGCGCCGTTGGATCGGGCGACGCAAAATCGCGCGTCGTGAGGTTCGATCTGGTGAGCTGGTAAAAGGCGAGGGTGGCCAGGACGTCGTTCAGCAGCCTCGCCTTCAGACCGACTTCCCACTCCAGGCCCTTCTGCGGCGGAAACGGCTGCTGACTGGAATTGAGCCCATTGTTGGCGCCGAACGATCGAGCATAATGCGCATAGACGCTCACTTCCTTCGTCACATCGAATACGGCGCCGACTCGAGGGCTCCAACCCGTATCGACCCGATCGACCGCGCCGAGACGCGCGAAAATGGCCGCCGCCTGGTTCGCGCTGGTGTTGCCGCCGGCGCTACGCGAAAACCCTTGCACGACGTCGGCGACGTCGTAGCGCGCGCCGAGCAGCACATGCAGACGATCGTCAAACAGATTGATGTGATCCTGAATATAGAGGCCCTTTTGCCGAAACAGCGCTGACTGATGCGCCTTATTGGTTAGCCCCGCGACGCCGAATTGATATGCGAAGGAGGGCACGGTCCCGTAGATCGGGAAAAACAGGTTGATCGGGAAATTGGGAACCGTCGACGTGCCCTTATAGTAATCGAAATATCGGTTGAGATAGTCGAGCCCCATCAAGAAAGTGTGATGCGTCCCGACGATGTCGAGCTTGCCTTCCAAATCGATGTTCGTCGAATAGACATCGGCTTCGGCCGCCTGGTAATCGAACTTTCTGTTTACCGTCACGCCGTCGGCGGCGCCGGACAGCGGCTGTATGCCCTGAAAGCCAAACCAGCTATGCAGATAGAGAAATCTATTCGTGACTTTCCAATTTTCGGTCAGGTTCTGTCGAGCGCTGTAGCTCACGACATAGTGCCCGAACGAATCTCGCGGGTCGTTCGGCTCCTGGAAGGTGCGGCTAAGTGGAATTGGGGCGGGCGTCGATCCGAAGGCGAACGGCCAGACCGGGACGCCGTAATTGACCTGGTTGGCGTTGTTCAAATATTCCGAGTCGAAGGTGATCTCGGTCCAATCGCTTGGACTGTATCTGACGACCGGCGCGACGATGAGTCGTCGTCCGCCCTGGAAGTTTAGGAACGAGCCGCTGTCTTGGTATGCGCCGGAAAAGCGGTAGGCGAGGCCGGGAACTTGCTCGATTGGCGCGGAGGAGTCCCATTGCGTTCGGTAATATGCAAATGAGCCGAACTCCTGGCTGACGACGTGACGCGCGTAATCGAGCGGCTGCTTGGTGACGATGTTGACGAGACCTCCGGGTTCGGTGCGGCCATAAAGAATCGAGGACGGACCTTTGAGCACTTCGATGCGCTCAACATTGGCGGTGTCCGTGACCATGGGATTGCCAGGGCCGCTGAAGGCCAGGTAATTTCTAAATGTCGCGAACGAGCGGAATCCTCGGATCACGAAAGCCTGACCCTGCGCGTCATTGGAGATCACCCGCACGCCGGAGACGTTTTCAACGGTGTCCTGGGCTCTCGTCAGATTTTGATCGACGATCGCCTGTCTTGGAACGACTCCGACCGAAACAGGCATTTGTCTGATCGGCACGTCGATCTTTCCGCTCGTTGTCGCGCTGCGTACGACATAGCGTTCTTCGGGCGTTTTGGGCTCTCCGGGACGAGAGGAGCCGGTCGAAGAAGGCTGCGTGGCGGTCGACGGAGCGCGACTTGTTTGAGTGGGGCGCGCAGGGCCTCGCGCGCCGCCGACATCGATGGTTGGAAGCGATTGCTGTGCGTAGGCCGCGGAGCAGGCAAAGGCGAGCGTCAAGGCGCTGGCGGAAACGCCGCGCGAGAGGGTCGAGCGAAACATGTGGTTCTCCTGATGCGGCGCTGCTCGTCGCATGATCGTCTACGATTGAGTTCGGCCGGATCCGGCCGCGGATCGTTCAGGAGAAGGAAGGCGGGGCGCGCGACGACCAGGAGCTTGTCCAGCCAAGCGGCGGTTGAATGCGGTCGTTGGCGATGCGGCGAGGATAAAGGGCGATCGGGTCGGCCGGCGATTGGATCGCTACGTCAGGCGTCGTGATAACGTCGAGCCACGACTCATGGAGAGATCGCTCGGCGCAATAGAGGCAACAGAGGGGATGCTCCGCGTGGGCGTGGCCGGGAAGCTTGTCCGCGTCCTTCCCGGTCGCTAGGCAAGGCGCATCGACCGCAACGACGAATCCGGTGGCCGAATCGAAGTTTCGGACCGAGAAATGCGCGTGACTGGAGACGGCGAAAATCTGCAGGACGATCGCCAGACCGATCGCAGCGGCGACCGCGATCCGCGAAGCGCGCCGATTCGATACTGTCCTGCGCGTCCCCGTTCCCCGCATCTGCCCCGTCCGCTCCGGCTCCGTCCACGGCCAGCCGAACGCCGGTTTCCCATGGTCGCCTGAACAATCTAGCGGGCGTCGCTGACATGATCCTGATATTGCCGGATACCGGCTAATATACTTGTGGCTGTGGCTTTACAGCAACACCTTCCGCGGATAGGCGTCTCGAAGAGGTTTCGTTGGAATGCGCGGGGGAGTTTCGACGGAGGGAGCGGCGGGCCATGCGCATCCTGTTGGTCGAGGACGAGCCGGAGATGGCCAGGCTTGTCTCATCGCTAGTGTCGAACGCGGGATTCGGCGTCGATCACGTCGGCACGCTATCCGAAGCGACGGAGGTCGTTCGGCAGATCCCTTACGATCTCGTGCTCCTGGATCGACGATTGCCGGATGGCGACGGCATGACGCTGGTTTCCTTCGTGCGCAGATCCAATCCTGGAATTCGCGTCGTTATGCTGACGGCTCGGGACGCGATCGAGGACTTGGTTACAGGGCTCGATTATGGCGCGGATGATTATCTGACGAAGCCGTTCCGAGGGCCGGAGCTGATCGCGCGCATTCGCGCCTGCCTGAGGCGCCCAGGCGGCGACGTTCAGCCGCCGATCTCGATCGGCGCCCTGACTTTCGATCCGCAGACTCGCGACGTATGCGTCCATGGGCGCCCAATCGCGATACATAAGCAGGAGTTGGCTCTGCTCGAAGCTCTGGCGAGACGCCTCAATCGAGTTACGACACGCGGCGCGTTGATTGGCGAAATCTACGGCCTGGCGGAAAATGTGCACGCCAACGCTCTGGAAGCGCTCGTCTCCCGATTGCGCCGACGCCTGCTCGCATTGGAGTCGGGCGTGACCATTCATCCGGTCAGGGGCGTCGGCTATATTTTGGCGGAGTCGTTCGATTGAGACGACATTCCCTTAAGTCGCGAATCGTCGCCACGCTTGTCATCGCCCAAATATTCGCCTTTGCGATCGCATGGTTTGTAACGATCGGCCTCGGCCATATGGGGTTTGAAGGGTTCGTTTCGTCGCACGATGAACTTTCGTCCATTCGCGCCACAACGCAGGTCATCGATACGCAGACGCAGAATGAGCGAGGCGAGCTCGAAATAAGACCGACCGCGGACTAGCTCGAAGAGATGAAACGCGCGCCCGCGATGAAGTTCGCGGACTAACGGAGACCGTTTAAAAAGCCGATCGCCGGCTCTTCTCCGGACTTGC
>JBFXJV010000166.1:0-7550 GCA_050174515.1 Methylocystis sp. | reverse complement strand
ACAAGACCGTCAAGACCGTCGGCAACGCGTTACGACCGCGGAGCATCGACGCGATGCTGCAACTCTTGCCTTTCGCGTTTCAACCCAACCAGGCGCGCGACCTGCGCGCAACGTATCATTTTGAGTTCACCGGCGACGAGCAGCGCAAGGCGACGATCGTCATTCACGATGGCGTCATCCGCGTCCAGGAGGGCCACATCGGCTCAGCCGACCTCCGGGTCACCGCGGACAGCCAAACCTGGCTCGGTTTTCTGGCGAAGGAACACAGCCTGGTTTGGGCGCTGCTGCGGAGAAAAATCCGCGTCGGGGGCTCGCCCAAACTGCTTCTCGCCTTCGGTCGGTGCTTCCCGAGCCCCGGCGTTCGCCACGATCCGACGCCCCTGCGCCCGGTTCCATCAATGCTGCGTCCAAACCCCGTCCCCTACCGCCAGAACGACGCGGCGACGGGAAAGATCAAATGGTCGGGCGCGCTGCGATTGGCCGAGATCATCGAGGTCGCGGACAACGTCAAAACCTTCCGATTCGTCGAACCGGCGGGAGGAAAGATTCCTTTCGAATTCCTGCCGGGGCAGTTCCTGACGTTCGCAATCGAGCCTTTCGGCATCCCAACCAAACGCTCCTACACCATCGCGTCCTCGCCCACGCGCCAGGACTCGATCGAGCTCACGGTGAAACGGGAAACGAAAGGCCTCGTTTCACGATGGCTTCATGATGCGGCCACGCCAGGCGACCTCCTCGAAGTCGTGGCTCCGAACGGAACCTTCACTTTCACGGGCGAGGAGGAACAAAGCATCGTCCTGATCGGCGGCGGCGTCGGCTTGACGCCGCTGATGAGCGTGTCGCGCTATCTCACCGACACAAGCTGGCCAGGCGACATCCATCTGCTCCTGAGCTTCCGCAGCCCGCGCGAATATCCCTTCCAGCAGGAAATCGCGGCGCTGCAAGCACGCAACAGCCGCCTGCGGGTCGCGGCCACGATGAGCGATCCCAAAGTCGAAGAGTGGACCGGGGCTCGGGGCCGCATCGACAAGGCGTTCCTCGCCTCGGCCGTTCCGAATATCGCGACGCAGCGCGTTCATCTCTGCGGCCCTCTTGCGATGATGAACGCCGTCACGGCCGCATTGCTCGATCTCGGCGTGCCTTCCGAGCGGATCAAGAAGGAAGCGTTCGGAACCGAGACGCGTGATCCGACCCGCAAGGCGGCTTCGGCCGGCAGGATCGTCGGGCGCGTCACCTTTCAGATGTCGCAGGTCTCGGCCCCGATCGCCGAGAATGACACCATTCTCGACGTCGCCGACAAGGCGCATGTCTTTATCGACAATGCCTGTCGATCGGGCACATGCGGCGCCTGCCGCGTCAAGCTGCTCTCAGGCAAGGTGCGGATGCCGGTCGAGGATTCCCTGACGCAGGGAGAGAAGGACCGCGGGTACATTCTCGCTTGCCAAGCGCTCGCCGAGAGCGACGTCGTCGTCGAATCATAGGAGGACGCCATGTCGAATGTTGTGATCTTCGGTCTCGTCGTTGTCGTGGCGGCGGCGATCGTGCTTCTTTCATTCCTCGTCGAGGCGATGCGGCCTGTCCCGCCAACTCCGGAGCGCCTCTCCTGGGCGCCGGACATTCCGATCCGATATATCAGCGTCAACAGCGTCCGCCTTCGCTACATCAAGACGGGCGAAGGCCCTGCGCTGGTTCTTTTGCACACGCTGAGGACGCAACTCGACCTCTTCGAAAAGGTCGTCCCCGAGCTCGCGAAGAGTTTCACCGTCTATGCGGTCGATTATCCCGGCCACGGCTATTCCGACATACCACCCGCGAAATACGACGCGGACTATTTCGTTGAGACGATCGAAAGCTTTTTCGAAGCTTTGGACCTACATGACGTGACGCTCGCCGGCGTTTCGATCGGCGCCTCGATCTCGCTCATTCTCGCGGCGCGCAACAATCCGCGGATTTCGCGCGTTGTGGCGATCAATCCTTATGATTACGCCAAGGGACGCGGAATGGCGCGCAGCTCCTCTCTTGCGCGTCTCTTCGTCGCCCTGGCGGATCTGCCGGTCCTCGGCGACACAGTGATGCGCCTGCGTCAATTCTTCATCATGAAATCGGTGCTCGACGGCGGAGTATACGACCCGCGGCATATTTCGCCGGAGCTGCTGAAGGAGATGTATCTGGTCGGCAACCGACGCGATCATTATCGCGCCTTCCTCAGTCTGCTCCGCAACGCCGAGAGTTGGGAGACGGCGACGAAGGCCTATTCGAACATCAAGATTCCCGTGCTCCTGCTCTGGGGCGATCGCGACTGGTCGCGGCCAGACGAACGAGAACACGATCGCCAGATCGTGCCCAGCGCAAAAATGGCGACCGTCGAGCGCGGGGGTCACTTCCTGCCTCTCGATAGGCCCGATGCGGTCGTCGAGCATCTGCTCGCCTTTCAGGCGCCGCTCGTTGGGAAGGCTTCGTCATGAAGGCTTGCCTATCGGCGTCGCCTTCGTCTGGACCGCGGCCGACGTTTACGTCGGCTCGATGCTCGGGTTTGGCCTGCAGTTCCGGGGACTCAAGTGACTTTTTTGAAACGGTTCTTTCGATTTTCGTTCCCCCCTTTGTCATGGCAGTGACCTGCGCTTCATTCAACTTCCACGCGACGCTCGTGAACGGATTTCCCGAATTGATCAAGATAGCTCCTATCAACGGACGCGTCCCTTCTCTAGGTTCGCGCTTAGCTGTCCGGGGTCGCGGCAGGCATCATATTCGGCGCTGGCCTGCAGGATTAGCAGGGTATGACGCTAGTTTTCCGGATCTTTAACTTCCACTGTGGGCTCTTCTGCCACTGCGTCATCATCAACAAAATAAATCCGCATGCCCCATCCCGCATAGGTCGTGAGCATCCGACCGAATTGTTGAAGGTCCAACTTTTGATCGTCGACGTAGACGACCAGCTTACCCTCCTCGTCATCCTCAAGGTGGCATCGTACGACTTGCGCGCGAGGGACCCACTGGTCGCCCTCTTCAAAATACTTGATCTGCGGCCGCCCAAGCGGAACCTCGATCACTCGATTTTCGGACTGGGCTGAAATTTCGTCTCGGGCGTCCACGGTCATGTTGAGCAGAGCGAGAATCGCTTCGTCTGTCATCTTCTCGATCTCGGAACCGAGCCGCAAACGCACCGATGAGATAGTGGGATCAGCATATTCAATAATCGCCCATTCCCCTTCGCGAGATATTCGAACCTCCTCGGGTGAGGCATGTCGTGGTCGTCTCAGGCGCATAAGTTGAAATCCCCCAGAGTCAGCGTCAGTGTTTGACATTTAGCCCAGGTAAATTAGCGCTCGAGGTCGAACGCTGAGGCATGAACATTGCTCTGCTCCATTTCCAACCAGATCTGGACGATGGCCAAACTGAGACGCGCAGCGATTGCGGCTGGCAAGGACCCGTCCTTCGTTCCCCACGACGCCAGGGGCGCGTGAGACAAGGGGGAACATCAGTCGCGGCAGTGAATTTCTTACTTTCTCGGCCAACGCGATTATGATGATGCCCGCATAGATAAGGTCGGCGTGGACGGCGCGCGTCTTCTCTGACGAACATGCCAGTGGCGTGGGATGTTCGCAGAACGACGCCAAGACAATGAGGTGGGACAATCGATCAGCGCGGCGACAGCCATTCCTTGAGTTTGGTCCATCGTCGCTTGCGTCCGTGAGTACGAACCGCGATCGCCAAGGCCTTGCGCTGCCCGACAAGGACGACAAGACGCTTGCCGCGAGTAACCGCAGTGTAGAGGAGATTTCTGGCGAGCATCGCGTAGTGCTGGGTGGCGATGGCGATCACGACTGCGGGATATTCTGATCCCTGCGATTTATGGATTGTCGTCGCATAGGCGGGAACGAGCGCGTCGAGTTCGCCAAACGGATATTCAACCTCGCGACTGTCAAACTCCGCGATGAGGACGCCATCGGCCTGGTCGATACGGCGGACTCGACCAAGGTCGCCGTTGAACACCTCGCGATCGTAGTCGTTCTCGATCTGCATCACCTTGTCGCCCGGCGCGAAGCTGCAGCCAAAACGTTCGATCTTCTCGGCCATATTCGGGTTGAGGGCGTTCTGGAGATCGCTGTTGAGCGCTCGTGCGCCGAGAACGCCGCGTTGCATTGGGCAGAGCACCTGAACGTCGCGAATGGGATCAAGGCCGAAACGGCGCGGAATTCGGTCGCGAACAATGTCGACGATCTTGGCCGAGCCTTGCTCCGGCTCTTTCGCCTCGACGAAAAAGAAATCCGTTTCTTCGCCCGGCTTCGGCCATTCGGGCATTTCGCCACGATTGATGCGATGGGCGTTCCTGACGATCCGGCTTTCCGCCGCCTGTCGGAACACTTCCGTCAACCGCGCGACGGGAACGACGCCTGAGTCGATGATATCGCCGAGAACTTGACCCGGACCGACCGAGGGAAGCTGGTCGACGTCGCCAACGAGCAGCAAACCGGCCTTTGCTGGAACCGCTTTCAACACCGCGAACATGAGCGAGGCGTCGACCATGCTGGTCTCGTCGATGACGAGAAGATCGCAGTCGAGCGGATGGTCAGCATCACGGCGGAAGCCCCCGGTCTTCGGATCGGTTTCGAGCAGGCGGTGAATGGTCTTGGCCTCGATCCCCGTCTGCTCGCTCATGCGCTTGGCGGCGCGGCCGGTGGGCGCTGCGAGCAGAAGGCGCGTTCCTTTGGCCGCGAGAATGCGCAGAATGGCGTCGAGCAGTGTGGTTTTACCGACGCCGGGGCCGCCGGTGACCACAGCCGCCTTAGAATTGAGAACCATGCCGATCGCGGCGCGCTGAGACGCGGCGAAAGTCTTGCCGGTGCGCTTCTCGACCCATGGAATGGCCTTGTCGACATCGATCATCGGCCAGGGCGGCGCGCCGCCTGTCAGGGAGCGCAGCCGATCGGCGATGCCACGTTCGGCGAGATACAAGCCCCGCAAGAACACGCAAGGCTTATTTTCGATCGTATCCGCCACCACGTCGCCGCCGCCAAGTTCATCCGTGAGGGCGGTCCGAATGGCTCCCTCGTCGACTTCGAGCAGGGCCGTCGCCAGCTTGATCAGTTCCTCAATGGGGAGACCGCAGTGACCTTCGTCTGTCGCCTCCTGCAAGGCGTAGGAAATGCCGGCCCGGACCCGTTGCGGGGCCTCCCGCGTCATGCCGAGCTTCATGGCGATGGCGTCGGCAGTCCGAAATCCGATGCCGCGAATGTCGCGCGCCAGACGATACGGATTCTCGGTCATGACCTGAATGGCGTCGTGGCCATAGGTCTTGAAGATGCGCACGGCTCGGGACGTGCCGACGCCGTGCGCGTGCAAAAAGACCATGATGTCGCGCACGGCTTTTTGCTCTGCCCAGCCGGCGACAATCCTCCCAGCCCGGAATGCGCCGATGCCGGCAACCTCGCGCATGCGCCCCGGCTCCGCCTCGATAAGCTCGAAGGTCTTCTCGCCGAAAGCCGCGACGATCCGTTTGGCGAGCACGGGGCCGATCCCGCGAACCATGCCAGAGCCGAGATATTTTTCGATTCCCTCCGCCGTCGTTGGCGGCGTGGTCTTGAGAAAGTCCGCTTTGAACTGGAGGCCGTGGGCGCGGTCCGTGATCCAAACCCCGACGGCGTGGATGAATTCGCCCGCCGAGATCGAAGCGACATGGCCGACGACAGGGACAAGATCGCGCTTGCTGCGCGCCTTCACCTTCAGCACGGCGAAGCCGTTGTCCTCATTGTGGAAGGTCACCCGCTCGACAGAGCCGACGAGCGTCTCTCTAGGCGGCGTCGCGTCAAAAGACGGGGGCAAGCTAGGTGAACCGTTAACGAGGCAGCGGGAGGGTATCCTAGATCGGAATGGGGAAGGATGCGACCGTGAGCCTTGGGGATCGTGTTCGTCGCCCCCAATTTCTCCTCGGAGCGCAGAATTTCGGGAACCCCTAGGGGATGCAAGAATGACGCTGACCCACCGCATCGCAGGCCAGCCGAAAGCCGTGAGTCAAGGGAGCTCGCCGTTTTCTTCGTCGCTGCCTCCGACGTCGCTCCCATTAGGTTTCGCGGCGCTGACACCAGGGATGTAGCCAACTGCTCATCCGGCGGCGAGGGTCCGGAATGCCGAATCGAGCTCCGCGGTCGCTTCGCTCAAGGCGGTGCGGATTTCACTCAGCCTGGAAATGGCGGCTTGGTCGGCAGCGACGATTTCGGGTCTCAGGCGCGAAGCCCCGCCCTTGGCCTTCGCGATTTCCAAGCGATTGAGCCGTGTAAAAACTTCCTGGCGCGCGGCCGCCTCCTCCTGTTCCAGCGCCTCGGCCCTGGCATATGCCTCGCGATAGCGCTCCAGCGCCTCGATGGCTTTCTTCTCGAGATCAGCCTTTCCCAGGCCAATGGTGGATGATTTAGGGGTAGTTCGGCTGAAGAAACTTTTAACGGCTTCGAACCGCGCATCTGTTTAGGTCGAATATCCCAAACTGGGATAATTCCAAAAACCGCATTATCGGACGAGCTCGCTTTCTTCGAGCCCCGTCCGCATCGATGTCCAAGACGCTTCGATCGCCTCGCCAGCGCCAGCTGTTGGCTTTGCTGGTTCAGGCGCGACAGGCGCGCAAGCTGACCCAGGCGCAGGTTGCGGCGAGACCGCGAAAACCGCAATCATTCATCGCGAAAGTGGAAGGCGGCGAGCGGCGGCTCGACGTCATCGAATTCATCGATCTCACTTCCGCCTTAAGAGTCCGCCCGGCCGAGCTGATCGAACGCTTGCAGCCGGCGCATCGGGCGAAGTGCGTTTCGCTAAAATCGAAAGAATAAGATGCCTTCGCGTGATCCCACGCGACTTCGCCCGTCGCCAGAAGCCGTTCGGTCTGGCGAATCGTCATGCCGATCAACGCCTCAAGTTCTTGTTTCATCAGAAAAGTCGCCTATTTACCTATCGCTCGCCCAACATGGCAAATGTTGGACTCTTGTCACAACATTGATATTTTGAGGAGCTGCGCCGCAACGCGTGTTGATCGGCAAACACGGAAACGGTTATTCGCGAGTGGATTCGCACAAGAGATTTTCGAATCTGAGACGCTGAGGTCGTAGCGAAGACGCCGATTATACCCCGAGCAATTCCCGGGGCTCGGGCTGTCCGTCCGGGCCAACGACAATTTCAAAATGTTCGGCGCCGATCTCGTTTTGTGCGTCGTAAATCTCTGCGACGTAGATGATCATCGGCGCTGGCCAGTCCGCGCGCGTCGGCCGCTCCGTGAGCGTGAATATCGCGTCATCGACTTCGAAAAGTGCTGTGCTATTGCATGCGTCCATCACATCTTCGACGCCCTCAAGATAGGAACTGGCGAGCGATCGTGACCAGTGATGTCGAAGGATGAGCGAATGCGACGCCTTGCGGTCGAGATGGTCTATTTCATCGACAACGCAGCCGGCGATTGCCGCCATGGCGCTCGGATCAAGCGTATAAGCGATATGTTGGAGCTCTGGCGCATTTTCCCGACGCGGTCGTTTGGCAAACTTCCGCGAAATTCTGAAGATTCCTGGAAA
>JBFXJV010000165.1:0-7577 GCA_050174515.1 Methylocystis sp. | reverse complement strand
GCCAAGCTGGCTTGGTCCCGAGAACCAGTAGACGAAAAGGAAGGCGGCGACGGCCGCCGCCAGCGTGAAAGCGCCGATCATGGCGTAGTTGGCGCGGGTTTCCATTCTTCGTCCTTATGCTCGATGCGCGTCGCGGTCAGTCGACCGCCGCGCACGCCGTGGAAATAGGCCTTCAGCCACGGGTGGTCGGACTCAAGCAAGGTTTCCAGAGGCCCTGCGGCGATGACCCGACCTTCTGCAAGCGCCGCCACCCTGTCGCAGATAGAATACAGGCTATCGAGGTCATGCGTCACCATGAACACGGTCAGCCCGAGAGTCTGCTGCAGCGTGCCGATCAGCTCGTCGAATTCCGCGGCGCTGATCGGATCGAGCCCCGACGTCGGCTCGTCCAGGAACACAAGTTCGGGATCAAGCGCCAAGGCGCGCGCCAGGGCCGCGCGCTTCACCATGCCGCCCGATAATTCTGACGGAAATTTGTCGGCGGCGTCCGGATTGAGGCCAACCAGCTCGATCTTGAGCATGGCCAGCTCGTCCATCAGATTTTGCGAGAGTTCGCGCGTTTCGCGCATCGGCATCTGAATGTTCTGCTTGACCGTAAGCCCCGAGAAGAGCGCCCCATTCTGAAACAATACGCCCCAGCGCTGCTCGAGCGTTCGGCGCTCATCCGGCGACAGGGCGTCCCGATCCTGCCCGAAAATCCGAATGGCGCCGCCGCGCGTCGGCACAAGTCCGAGGATCGCGCGGGTAAGCACGGATTTGCCCTGCCCGGACCCGCCGACGACGCCGAGCACCTCGCCGCGGAAAACGTCGAGATTGAGCCCTTTGACGATCGTCCTGTCGCCGAAGCCGACGACGAGGTCGCGCACGCCGATGATGACATCGCGATTTTGCCGCTGTTGAACGGCGCCGTTGGCCAGGGTCGAGGGGCTGCTCATCAGCGCGCTCAATAGTCGATCGACGCGAAAAATATGGCGAACAACCCATCCATCACGATGACCATGAAGATGGATTTTACCACCGAGGACGTGACCTGCCGGCCGAGCGATTCGGCGGAGCCTCTCGTCGCGAGTCCGTCCATCGAGGCGATGAGGCCAATGACGAGCGCCATGAAGGGCGCCTTGATGATGCCGACGAGAAACGTGTGCAGCGCGATCGCTTCCTTGAGCAGCGAGGCGAAAGCCACCGGGCTGATGCCGCCGTACCACCAGGACACGATCATGCCGCCAAACAGCGCCGCCATGTCCGCGATGAAGGTCAGGATCGGCAGGGAGATCACGAGGCCGAGCACGCGGGGGGCGATCAGCACCTCGATGGGAGAAAGACCCATGACCAGCAGCGCGTCGACCTCCTCCCGCATTTTCATCGAACCGAGTTCGGCGGTGATCGCCGAGCCCGAACGGCCGGCGATCATGATCGAAGTGAGCAGCACGCCGAGTTCGCGCAACACCAGAATGCCGATCAGACTCACCGTATAGCTCGAGGCGCCGAATTTGAGCAGCTGGAAGATGCCCTGCTGCGCGACGATGCCCCCGACCAGCACGTTGATGAGAATGATGATCGGAACGCTGCGAAAGCCGATCAGTTCGATCTGCGCGACAAGCGAGGTCAGCCTGAATCTGCGCGGACGGCTCGCCACATAGATCATCGACGAAATAAATTCACCAAGAAAGCTGACGCCGCGATAAAATTCGCGAAGAGCGTCAACCATCGACTGGCCGAGGTCCGAAAGCAGGACGACGATGAGATTGAATTTGGGCTGCGCCGGCGCCTCGAAGGCGCGATAATGCGCCTCTTCGAGCAGGGTGGAATATTCCGGTTGCACATGTTCCAGCGCGACGGCGACGTCGCGGCGCGCGAGATCATGCCGCGCGCGATTGATCAGCCAGGCGCCAGCGGTGTCGAGTTGCGAAACCTGCGCGAGATCGATGACGATCAGCCGGTCGCGCCTTGCCTCCTCGACAATGCGACGCGCCTCCTCCTCCAGACGATGAGAGGCGGCCAGAGTCCAATCGCCCGACAGTGACAGCCGCACGCCTTCCATCGACGCCTGGCGCGTGAATCTGGGCGGGCGCTCCCTCGCCGCGACGTTCATCGGAATTCGCTCTGCGCTCGCGAGAATAATCGGCTCATCGATGGCGTCATCCTATCCGCCGATTATGGCGCGCCGCCGACGCCGGCAGGCGCGGCCGAACGAAAAACGTGATAACGCCGTGAATTGGGCCCAGCAAGCGCGTCCGCGCACAGCGCGGCGAACGCGCCTCAAGCGGCGCGAGCGTCGGAGAGCGAATTGACGCGAAAATTATCCGTAGCCACAGAGACTTATCCGATCGCCGGCCGCTTCGTGATTTCGCGCGGGGCCAAGACCGAAGCCGTGGTCGTGACCGCGACATTGACCGAAGATCGCGGCGTCGGGCGGGGCGAATGCGTGCCCTACGCCCGATACGGCGAAAGCGTCGACAGCGTCCTGGCGACGATCGAGAGCGTACGCGCCGCGCTTGAGGCCGGCGCCAGCCGGGCGGACTTGCAGCTTCTCCTGCCGGCCGGAGCGGCGCGCAATGCGCTCGACTGCGCGCTCTGGGACCTGGAGGCGAAGCTTTCCGGAGTCCCTGCCTATGCGACGGCCGGCTTTGACGCGGTTTCGCCGCTCGTGACGGCTTTTACGATCTCGGTCGGCGCGCCCGAGGCGATGCGCGCAGCGGCGGCGAAGGCGGCCGACCGGCCTTTGCTGAAGATCAAGCTTGCCGGAGAAGGCGATGAAGCGCGCCTCGCGGCCGTGCGCGCGGGAGCGCCTGATTCGACCCTGATCGTCGACGCCAACGAATCTTGGGACGAGGAATCGCTCGCCCGGCGGCTCGCGATCTGCGCGGACCACGGCGTGGCGCTCGTCGAACAGCCGCTGCCGGCCGGCCGTGACGAAGCGCTCGGCAGACTTCTGCATGTCGTGCCGATCTGCGCCGACGAAAGCGCGCATGACCGCGCGTCGCTCGCGGCGCTCAAAGGTTGCTACGACGCGATCAACGTCAAGCTCGACAAGACCGGCGGGCTGACCGAAGCGTTGGCGCTTTGCCGTGCGGCGCAGGACATGGGCTTCTCGATCATGGCCGGCTGCATGGTGGGGACCTCTCTGGCCATGGCGCCGGCCGCGCTCATCGGTCAGATGGCGAATTTCGTCGATCTCGACGGGCCGCTGCTTCTCGCCCGCGACCGCGCGCCGGGACTGCTCTATGAAGGTTCGACCCTCATGCCCCCCGCCGCAAATCTGTGGGGATAGCGCGAGCGTCATCTGGACTCATTGACCGGCGGAGCTTTGGTAAACTAAAGATTACGAGGATGGGGATGGAGTTCCCCGATAACCGCCGAATGGCTGATGACTCCTACGATCTCGCCGCGGCGTTTGCCGACCGTTGGCGCAGGGTAGGAGCGTTCTCTTGCACCAAGAGCCAGCAGACCGTCGTACGCCTTCCGGCCTGCGTCCGAGTCGCGGGTTGATCGCCGCGCGACCTATCGGGGCGGTCCGGTTCGGCGCGCGCCGCAGGCGCGTCTGTTGCGGAATCCCGATGGCGCTCTTCCTCGCCGGCTGCGCGTCCACCACGCAAGGCGAACGCGCGCAGTTTCTCGGCGCGCCGGCCATGGAGCGCACGCTTGCAAGGTCCGGGCTCAAAGTCGGCGACGTAACCGCTTGGCCGCGCGACGAATGGTGGCGCGCTTTCCGCAGCGCCGAGCTCGATGGCGTCGTCGACAAGGCGTTGCGCGACAATCAGAGTCTGAGGAAGGCGGAAGACTCGCTGCGGAGCGCCGACGCTCTTGTGCAAGTCGCAGGCGCGCGACTTCTGCCGGAGATTCAGGCGACCTTCGGCATGCGGCAATCACGCAATCCTCTGCATGGCGTCGTGGCCTCCTATAATCCGGCGCAGGGCGGATTACAGAAGACCATGGCCTTCATCAATCCGCTCGCGCTGTCCTATGAGTTCGATTTTTGGCAGAAGA
Source organism: Methylocystis sp. (assembly GCA_050174515.1). GTDB lineage: Bacteria > Pseudomonadota > Alphaproteobacteria > Rhizobiales > Beijerinckiaceae > Methylocystis. Next base: position 3,590 of record JBFXJV010000165.1, on the reverse strand, counting down.
ACCGGGCGCTGCTCGACGCGGCGATCGGCGAGTCGGCGGCGCAGGAAGCCGAGCTCGAACAGGCGCGTCTGCTGCTGACCGCCTCGGTCGCACGCGCCTATCTGCGCGGCTTCGCCGCGGCGCGCCAGCTCGAAGTGGCGAGAAGCTTGACGCGGACGCGGCGCGATTTGGTGTCGCTTGCCGAAACCCGCTATCGCACGGGTCTCGATTCACTGGATGGGGTGCAGGCCGCGCGCGGAGAATTGGAGAACGCCGTGAGGCGCGAAGCCGCGGCGCAGGCGCTCCTGAGCTTGCAGCAAGACGCGCTCGCGCGACTCATGGGCGAAGGACCGGACGCGGCGCGCGCCCTCTACGCCCGCCGCCGTGCGCCGGCGCCGGCTTTGCCGCCGCTGCCGCGAAGCCTGCCTGTCGAACTGCTCGTCCATCGCCCCGATCTCGCCGCCGCTTTGCGGCGGGCGGAGGCCGCGGCCGCCCGCATTCACGTCGCCAAGACGCTGTTTCTTCCCTCGGTCGACCTTGCGATCACCGGCGGTTTTGAGGGCTCGGTGACGTCGACGAAAATCAGCAAGCTCGCGGGCTATCTCTTCACGCCTTCGGCGATCGGCTACGCCGTCTCGCCGGGACTGCGCCTGCCAGTCTTCCAGGGCGGCAGGCTCAGCGGCAATCTGGAGGCGCAACGCGCCGATTTCGACCAGGCCGTCGATTCCTACAATGAGACGCTGCTGCAGGCCGCGCAGCAGGTCGCCGACGCCAGCGTCAATCTCAAGCGCGCCTGCGTTGAATATGAGGCGCAGAGCCGCTTTCTGCGCGCGGCGCGCACGCAATACGCCCTTGCGCAGTCGCGCCTGCGCGACGGGCTGAAGGACCGCCGCGAAATCGTCGCTCAGCACGCCGATCTCCTCGAATCCGGCTTCGCGCAACGGGCGCTCGAAGGCGATCGGCTGGTCGCCGCCGTCGATCTTTATCAGGCGCTCGGCGGCGGCTATTCGGGAGGTCCGCCGCCCAATGCGCCGAAGCCGGCGCCCGAGGCCGACCCGCTGACGCCAGCCGTCGAAGCGATCCAGTCGCTTGGCGGCGGCTGAGCGCCACAATCCACTTTAAGAGAAGAACGCGAACCCGGTCGATGCCGATTTCCCGCAAAAGCATCCGCGCCCGCAGAGAAATTCTGCTCAAGATCGTCATTGCGGCGGCTGTGATCGGCGCGGTCATCGTGCTGCTGCAATGGTTTTTTTATGGGCGCGGCTGGGTGACGACGGACAACGCCTATGTCGCCGGCAACATTATTCCCGTGCAAGCGGACGCCACGGGAGTGGTCGCCGCGGTTCTCGCGGAAGAAACCCAGTTCGTGAAGAAAGACGCGACGCTCGTTCGTCTGGACGGACAGCGCGCAAGAGCGGCGCTCGCGCAGGCCGAGGCCGAGCTCGGCCGCGCCGTCCGCGCCGTCGGCGCGCTTTACGCGCTGCGCCGCCAGGTCTGCCAAAAGACCATCGCGCGCGCCGCGATCCGGGACAGGACGCGACATGATCTGACAAGATACCGGCAGGCGGCGGCGAGCGGCGCCTCGTCGCGGCAGGTGCTGCAGAACGCCGAGGACCAGCTCGCCGCGCAGGAAGCCGATCTGCGCGAGGCGCAGGCGGAATATCAGGCGGTCGAGGCGCGGGTCGGCGGCGTGACCCGAATGAACCATCCCGACATCGAGGCCGCCAAAGCCAGATACAACGACGCCTATATCGAATTCGCGCGCCAGAACATCCGTGCGCCGGCAAGCGGCTATGTCGCCAAACGCCGAGTCCAGGTCGGCGAACGGGTGCGCCCCGGCGACGCGATTCTCGATATTGTGCCGCTCGACCATCTATGGGTGGAAGCGAACCTTTGGGAAAACAGAATGGCCAGGGTTCGCCCCGGGCAGCCGGCGCTCATCACGGTCGACCTCTATGGATCGAAACAGATCTACCACGGAGAAGTGGTGGGACTCGTTCCCGGCTCCGGCGCCGTTTTCGCGACGCTTCCTCCCAATAACGCTGTCGGCAATTTCATTCGAATCGTGCAGCGCATTCCGGTGCGAATCGCTTTGCGGACGGACGAGCTCGAGAAACAACCTTTGCGTCCCGGCCTTTCCACAGTCGCCTCGATCGACGTTTCCGGGCCGCTGCAGTCGCCGAACCACTCGATCGTGAAGACCACCGCGAACGAATATCTGACCAATGTCTATGACAGGGATCTCGCGAATGCGAAGGCGCGCGCGGACAAGATCGTCAAGGATAACGTCGCCGGCGCGTTGGACGGCGGCGTGGCCTGCGTCGCCGCCGAATAAGCGGCGCAAGAGCAGCTGTGACTCAGCGCGCGCCGCTTTCGGCGGCGCTATTGGCGAGCGCCGGATCACGCCGTAACATCCGATCCGGATATTTCGATGCAGATCATATGGGAGAGAAGCCATGCCGGACGCCAGCGCGAAGCCGTCTGCAGGCCAATCTTCGCCAGTGTTTTCCCTCGACCCGACGCAGACGAAAATCGCGCAGCGGCTTGAGGCGCTGAAGTCGAGCGAGCACGGCCTGACATCGGAGGAAGCGGCGCGGCGCCTCGTCGAATATGGCCGCAACGCGCTCGAGGACAGGACCGAAAGCAAATGGCGCCGTCTGCTGAAATATTTCTGGGGACCGCTGCCGTTCCTGATCGAAGCCGCGGCGTTGATTTCCGGCATGCGCAGGGACTGGCCGGATTTCGGCGTCGTCACAGGCCTGCTCGTCTATAACGCCGTCGTCGGCTTCTGGCAGGACAGCAAAGCCGCGAATGCGCTTGCGGCGCTGAAAAAAAATCTTGCGCCGCGCGCGCGCGCGCTGCGCGATGGCGCCTGGACGACGATCCCCGCCGCCGAACTGACGCCGGGCGACATCGTCAGCGTCGCGGCGGGACAGATCGTGCCGGCGGATCTGTTGCTCATCGAGGGCGACTATCTGAGCTGCGATCAAGCGGCGCTCACCGGCGAATCGCTGCCGGTCTCCAAGAAGGTCGGCGACGACGCCTATTCCGGCGCAATCGCCAAACAGGGCGCGATGAACGGCGTGGTGACGGCGACGGGCGATCGCACTTTCTTTGGCCGCACCGCGAAGCTCGTCGGCGCCGCCGGCGCGGTTTCGCATTCGCAGCGCGCGGTGACCGAGGTCGGCGATTTTCTGCTGCTGCTCGCCTTTTTGCTGGCGCTGGTTCTTGTCGGCGCGCAGCTCTATCGGGAAGTCATCGCGCCGGACATCTGGCGCTGGGACCGCGTCGGCTCGATCGCCCAATATGTTCTGGTGCTGCTGATCGCTTCAATTCCGGTCGCGCTGCCGGCGGTCATGTCGGTGACCATGGCGATCGGCGCCTATGCGCTTTCCTTGCAGAAGGCCATCGTTTCGCGCCTCAGCGCGATCGAGGAGCTCGCCGGAGTCGATGTGCTGTGCAGCGACAAGACCGGCACGCTGACCATGAACCGGCTCACGGTGCAAAACGCCATTCCCTATGGCGCATTCAAGAGCGACGACGTGCTGCTCTTCGCCGCGCTGGCGACTCAAAGAAGCAGCGATGACGCCATCGACCTCGCGGTGATGGCG
>JBFXJV010000164.1:0-7589 GCA_050174515.1 Methylocystis sp. | reverse complement strand
CGCCTTAGACTTGGCGTCCGGAAGGGATCGGGCTGTAGCCGCGGAAGAGATCTGGCTCGATCTCTTACAGGTCGAGAAGCGTCAGAAGCGCGGACGGCGCAGTTTCGTCCATTGCGAACGGATCAGTCAGTCGATTTGGCGCGCCTCTTCCGGCAGCATGATCGGAATGCCGTCCCGAATCGGATAGGCGAGCCGCGCCGAGCGCGAGATCAATTCCTGTCGCGCGCTGTCATATTCGAGCGTGGTCTTGGTCAGCGGGCAGACGAGTATTTCGAGCAGGCGCGGATCAATCCGGGTCGGTTCCGCCGCGGACTCGAATTTCTCGGCGCCGGAATCGCGTTCGTCAGTCATCGTGGTCAATGTCCTTCAATGCCATTGCGGCCGGCTGCCGTTTCGCTGCGCGAGATCGAGTTTGGCGAGCGCGACGAGGGTTTCCGCGCGAGTTTTCAAATCAATCGCTTCGACGAGCGCCTGCTTGTCGTTTGCGCCGAACGGACACATCATCGCCAACGTATTGACGAGCGTCTCCGTCGGCGCCGCGTCTATGCTCGCCCAGTCGACCTCAAGTTTCGAACATTCGGCGAAGTTGCGCAACATCGACACCATGCTTTCGCGGTCGACCGCGTCGGCGCCGGCGCCCGTCAGCAGATCCTCGGAAAATTCGTCATAGCTGACCCGACACCGCCGGTATGGCGTCCGGACCTTCAGCTCATCGAGGACGCGAAATCGCGCCACGCCGGTTAGGGTGACGAGATAGCGGCCGTCCCCGGTCTCGGCGAGACGCGTGAGGCGCCCGGCGCAGCCAATGTCGTAGAGCTGCGTCGCGTCGGCGAAGGCCTCTTCGCCGGGCAATGGCTGAATCATGCCGATCAGACGGGCGTCGGCGAACGCGTCGTCGACCATCGCCAGATAGCGCGGCTCGAAAATGTTGAGCGGCAACTCGCCGCGCGGCAGCAATATCGCGCCCGAAAGCGGAAAGAGCGGCAGAATCTCCGGCAGTTCGCCGACATCCGCATAGGGACGGTTCAGGCTCATCTTGGCGAACGCCTCCTATGAATAGAGTAGCGCGGAGAGCCGCCGCCGCGCGGTCACGGCCGCCTTGTCCATCGGATCCCACGCCTCGAAAAACTGGATGAGCTGCTTTCTTGCCCCATCGTCATTCCAACTACGGTCGCGCCGGATGATTTCAAGCAGCGCATTTGCCGCTTCCTCGCGCAGGTCCTTGGCGTTGAGCGCGAGCGCAAGATCGAAATAGGCCTGCAGGTCGTTGGGATCGAAAGTGATGCGCGTTCTCAGATCGTCTATTTCGCCGAGGTCTTGAGCTTGCTCGGCGTTCTGAAGCGCCGCCGCAGCCGCTGCGATATCGCTGTCGCGCCGCGCCGCCTCAGGAAGCGCGTCGAGGACCGCTCGCGCATCTTCGAACCGCGCCGTATCGATGTAGAGACGAAGCAGAGCCGCGGCGGCCTTGGCGTTGGGCGGCTCGCCGCCGGCGAGTTCGCCAAGCAGCGATTCCGCGCCAGCAAGATCGCCGTCCGCGATCATCGCCTGCGCCGCTTCCAGCGCGTCGCCCTCAAGCTCGATCGGGCCGATGAGCCGCTCCATAAAGCCCTTGACCTGACTTTCAGGCAGCGCGCCGACGAAGCCGTCGACGGGCCGACCGCGCTGAAAGGCGACGACCGCCGGGATCGACTTGACGCCGAGTTGATCGGCGATCAGCGGATCGGCGTCGATGTTCATCTTGACGAGCGCGATCTTGCCGCCGGCCGCGGCGACCAGTCGCTCGATGACCGGCGCGAGCTGGCGACAGGGTCCACACCACGGCGCCCAGAAATCCACGAGCACGATTTGCCGCATCGATGCGTCGAGAACGTCGGCGCGGAACCGTTCCGTCGTCGTTTCGATCGGCGTCGTCGGCGCGCCAGCCATCCTCGCCGTTTCAACCATGCGCTTTTCTCCCTGTCGTGATCACCGGTCGTGGGATTTTTTAAAGACTCTTGCCGCTTTGCGGCGGTTCAGCGGGGCGCCCGGATGAAGGTCAGATAGACCGGATGGCGGCCGTCGGCTATGGCCTTGCCTTCATATTTGGTGCGCATCCAGCCTGGCCAGGGCGCCAGCCAGTCTTCGGCGCGTCGGGCGCGCCAGACGAAGGCGGGATGGGCGCGCAACCGCGCCAGGGTCCAGGCGGCATAATCGTCGATATCAGTCGCAAAGCGCAGCTCCGCGCCCGTACGCATCACGCGCGCCAGACGGTCGAGATTATCGCGCGCAATGAAGCGCCGTTTGCGATGGCGCCGTTTCGGCCAGGGATCGGGGTAGAACAGATAGATGCGCGACAGGCTGTCGTCCGGCAGCCAGTCGAGCGCGTCAGCGGCGTCGCCCTGGTGCAGCCGGATATTCGTCAGGCCGCGTTCTTCGATGCGGGCGAGGAGCTTCGCCACGCCGTTGATGAAGGGTTCGCAGCCGATGAAGTCGGTTTGGGGATTTGCAGCGGCGGCCGCGATCAAATGCTCGCCGCCGCCAAACCCGATTTCGAGATGCGTCTCTCGCGCGAACGACGGAGCCGGTTGCGAAAGATCCAGCGACAGGCGCGGCAAAAGCTCAGCGACCAGCTCCGCCTGATGCTTTCTAAGCGCCTTGCCTTTGGAGCGGCCGTAGAGGCGCGTGTAAGGCGCTCGCTGCTGAGGTGTTTCGCTCATAAGCGCCGATCGGCCCGCGCCCATTTTACGTCTCGCAGCGTGGCTCCCCGGACCGTCTCGGTCAGCCGAATTTACGCGAAATGCGATTTCAACTGGTCGACGAGATCGGTCTTTTCCCAGGAGAAGCCGCCGTCCGCGTCAGGCGTTCGCCCAAAATGGCCATAGGCGGAGGTGCGGGCGTAGATCGGTCGGTTGAGCTGAAGATGCTCGCGAATGCCGCGCGGCGAGAGGCGCACCAGCTGAGGCAGCAGCTCTTCCACCTTCTCCTCGCAAACATTGCCGGTGCCGTGCAGATCGACATAGATCGACAGCGGCTCGGCGACGCCGATCGCATAGGACAGCTGCAGCGTGCAGCGGTCTGCGAGACCGGCCGCGACGATGTTCTTGGCGAGATAGCGGGCGGCGTAAGCGGCGGAACGGTCGACCTTGGTCGGATCCTTGCCGGAAAACGCTCCGCCGCCGTGCGGCGCGGCGCCGCCATAGGTGTCGACGATGATCTTGCGTCCCGTGAGGCCGGCGTCGCCGTCGGGGCCGCCGATGAAGAATTTACCGGTCGGATTGACGTGCCAGACGGTCGTATTGGTGATCCAGCCGTCGGGCAGCGCGGCGCGGATATAGGGCTCGGCGAGGCTGCGAATGTCGGCGGGCGACAGGCTCTCGTCGACATGCTGATGCGACAGGACGATCTGCGTCGCCTCCACAGGCTTGCCGTCGGCATAGCGAACGGTCACCTGGCTCTTGGCGTCGGGGCCCAGGCCCTTTTCCTTGCCGCTGTGGCGCGCCTTCGCGAGATCTTCCAGAATCTTATGCGAATAATAGAGCGGCGCCGGCATCAGTTCGGGCGTTTCGCGCACCGCATAGCCGAACATGATACCCTGGTCGCCGGCGCCTTCGTCCTTGTTGCCGGCGGCGTCGACGCCCTGCGCGATGTCGACGGACTGTTCGTGCAGGAGAACTTCGACATTGGCGGTGTTCCAGTGGAATCCCCGCTGCTCATAGCCGATGTCGCGGATGGCGTTGCGCGCGATTTCGATGATGCGATCGAAGGAGATGTGCGGTCCGCGCACTTCTCCGGCGATGACGACCCGGTTCGTCGTCGCTAAAGTTTCGGCGGCGACGCGAATGGCGTAAGGATCGATGCCCGCCTTGGGGCCTTCGCGGAAAAATTCGTCAACGATTTCATCGGAGATGCGGTCGCACACCTTGTCGGGGTGGCCTTCGGAAACGGACTCGCTCGTGAAAAGATAATTCTTCCGGGTCACTTCCATATCTCCGATGGCTTCGAGGAAGAGTCGAAAACGGCTCAAGCAGGCGGGTTCATCTGCCAGCGCCCGTTCGTTAGGTCAAGCTGAAACGCCCCGATCGTTCGTTTTGGAGAACGACATTCTACCCATCCGCGTGTTCTGACTGTTCTGCGAGCGTCGTGACAAGATCAAGCACGCGCTTGCGCACTTTCGGATCGCGGATGCGGGCGAAAGCGCGATTGAGATGCAGCCCTTCCGCCGTCGACAGAAAGTCGACGACATATTGAGACGACGAATCCTCGGCAAAACCTTCCGACTGCGCGGACGCCCCGCCTGCCGGCGCGCCTTCGAAGAAAAAGGAGGGCGGGACTTTCAAAGTTTTCGAGATCTGCTGCAGGCGGCTAGCGCCAATACGATTGGCGCCTTTTTCGTATTTCTGCACCTGCTGAAAAGTGATCCCCAGCGCCTCGCCAAGCTTCTCCTGGCTCATTTTCATGAGAATTCGCTGCATGCGCACGCGGCTGCCGACGTGGCGATCGATCGGATCTGGCGCCTTCTTCAACTTTATCGCCTCCCTCTCGCTTGTAGCCGACTCCTTGTCGCGCGCGCAAGCTGGATTGCAGCATGTCAATGAAATTCAATAAAGATTAGAGCTGAGGGCGGTCGCGAATCGATATATTTCAGTCAGGCGGCCGGCCGCGCCGCTCCGGTCGGGAGGGGCGATCGACCCTCGACGGATAAAGGCTCGTCGCGGCGGGCGACGACGGATATCGGCGGGCGACGCCAATCAGGGCCAGCGCCGTCGACAGGGCAAGCAGCGCCGGGAAGGCTGAGGCGCCAAAAGTCGCAAAGACGGTCGGCGAGGCTTCTCTCGGAAGACGCCCGTCGATGACGCCTTCTTCGCCGAGCGGTAGCGACTGAAGGACGCGTCCATAGGCGTCGATGATCGCCGAAACGCCGGTATTGGCGACCCGGATCATCGGCAGGCCTTCTTCGATCGCACGCAGGCGCGCCTGAGCCATATGCTGGTAAGGGCCGGTCGTCAGTCCAAACCAACCGTCATTGGTGAGGTTGAGGAAAAGCCTCGGCCGTTCGGCGCCGCGCTCGATCACGTCGCCGGAAAATATCGCTTCGTAGCAGATGAGCGGCGCTATCGGCGGCAGACCCGGCGCGGCGAGAAGACGCGGTCCTGCGCCGCGGTCCCATATGCCGGGCACGAGCTGGTTGATTCCGAGCGGCCGCAGCCATTCCTCGAGCGGCAGATATTCTCCAAAGGGGACAAGATGGATCTTGTCGTAGAAGGCGACGATCGCCTCTCCGCGCAGCGCTTCGATCGAATTGAAAATCCTGCCGCGGCGACCGTCGCCGTCGCCCTCGGCCCGAGCGGCGCCTGTTAAAAGAATGCTCCCCTTAAGGGCGTGCGCGATCGCCGCCATCGCCTGCGGCTTTTGCGAGATAATGTAGGGAAACGCCGATTCCGGCCAAACGAGATGGGTGACTTCGGCGAGCCCTGAAGGCCGCTCGTCTGTCGCGCGTTCAGAAAGGGCGAGATAGCGACGCAGGATTTTCTCGCCGTTTTCGGGACGGAACTTCGCGTCCTGAGGAAGGTTGGGCTGCATCAGCCGCAGCGTCACGCCGTCGACAAATTCGGTCTGGTTGGCGCCGAGCCGGAAGGCGCCATAGGCGAGCATCAGCATGGCGAGGACCGCCCCCGCCAGCAGCGTCCCGCTGATCCGGCGTGCGCCCTCTGGCGCGCGATCGACAAGCGTCGCGGGCGCGGCGAAAATCACGATTGCGATAATGTCGAGTCCGTGAAGGCCGACCAGCGAGGCGGTTTGCGCCAGCGGTCCGGAGCCGGCGAGCGCCATGCCGAAATCATTCCAGGGGAAGCCTGTGAACAAGTGACCGCGCAGCCACTCGGCCGCGCCCAGCCCCGCCGCGAGCGCGAAGACGCGCGCGCCGCCGCGCGACCATAGAAGCCGCGCGAAAGCGAAGCCGGCGGCCGGAAAGAGGGCGAGGACGGCGGGGAGTCCGAAGACGGCGAGGGGCAGGGCCCAGGCGAATTGGTCGGCCTCCACGAGCATCGCGGCGCCCATCCACCAGAGGCCCGCCACGAAATAGCCGAAGCCGAGCCACCAGCCGGCGACGGCGGAGGACACAATCGGCGCGAGCGCCAGGCGCTTTGATCCTTTGTCGTCCGCCGCGCCGTCGATTAGCCAGACGGCGACGGTAAGCGGGACGAACATCGCCGGGATGACGTCGAAAGGCGCCAGCGCCAGCGCGCCAGTAGCGCCAGCAAGGAAGGCGACCGCCCGCCGCGTCCAGCCGCGGGCGAGAATGATACGCTGCGGCAGCGTCGGCGCCGGCGCGTCTGCGGCGGCGAACTCGGCAGTCGGCGCCATCTCTGGACGTTGTCCCTTCCGAATCGGCTGAGCGACTCTAAAGAGTTTCAAGGCGGCGCAAGCCCTTCCTCATTCGCACCACATGCGCATCAGGTCGCCGGAATTCTTTACAAGCAGATCGCCGATGTCGTCGCGCCCATGTCGCTGCAGGTAGTTTCGATGCGCGAAATTCAGATCGCGTAGAATTTTACGCTTCCTCTCATCGCGGACGCGGCTTTCGATCCAGCCGACGCAAGCCAGGCGGCTGCCGCGGGTGATTTTTTCCACGCGGTGAATGAGGCCGGTCGAATAGATGAAGACGCTGCCCATCTTCGGCTTTAATTTCAAGAGACCGTTCTCTTGTTCGAGCGCCAATTCTCCGCCATCGTAATTCGTGTGGTCTTCGAGAAACAGCGTAAAGGATAGATCGCAGCGGAAGCCGTTCATGAACGGCGCGTCGGAATGATTGCCATAGTACATGCCCTCGTCATAGCGGTTCACTTGCATGGCGGCGATACGTTTGGGAATCGCGTAAAAGTCGACGCGCTCGTCGCTCATCAACCGATGCGCAATTTCGTTAAGAATCGCATGCCCCTTGGTGTGATCCATTTGTAAATTGTTCTTGGCGCTCGCCGCCATTCCGGTCGCCGTCGTGGCGCCGCCGACAAAAGGCGTGGCGAGAATTCTTTTACGCAACTCGACGCAGGCGGCCTCGTCGTAAAAGTCCTCAATCAGCTGCAAGGGCATTCCTTTCGGGCGCAACAGGGCGGGAGACGCCTGCCGGTCGAATGTGACACTCTCATTGCGATGGCGAGGTCAGACGCGTCGGCGCACGCGCAGCTTGCCCACGCGCCGCGGGTCGGCGTCGACGATCTCGAATTCATACGCTTCGACCGGCGTGGCGATGATCTCGCCGCGCATCGGCACGCGGCCAGCGAGCCAGGCGACGAGCCCGCCGAGCGTGGTCACTTCGGCCGGCGTGTCTTCGAGCCTGAAATCGACTCCGAGCCGCTCCGTCACTTCGTCGAGATCGGCGCGCCCGTCGATGATGAAGTCGCCGGTCTCCAGTTCGACGAAACCCGATTCGTCGACGACGTCATGTTCGTCCTCTATGTCGCCAACGATCATCTCCATGATGTCCTCGATGGTGACGAGGCCGTCGGTGCCGCCATATTCGTCGATAACCAGCGCCAGATGGGTGCGCGTCGCCTGCATGCGGATCAACAGATCGAGCGCCGGCATCGAGCGCGGCACGAAGAGCACCGGCT
>JBFXJV010000163.1:0-7664 GCA_050174515.1 Methylocystis sp. | reverse complement strand
GGCGTTCCCTTGACCGCGAAATGTCGCGGCGAAATCTCGCGCAGCCGCAGCGGATCGTTGAGCGACAGCGAATGCGAGACGCCGGACTGCTCAGATTCGGGCGCGATCACAAAAATGTCGTCGGAGAACCGGCGCGCAATCGCTTCCGCGATCGCCAGACCGCGCGCATGGACGCCGTCGTCATTGGTGATGAGAATGCGCATGTTTTTGGCGGTTCGGCTCGCGCTTGGGGCTGCCTGACGCAGCCCAAGTTTCTTTGGACGATTCGACGCCAAACGTCCACAATGGTCCGAATCGCCCGCAGGGCGATCGGGTGAAGGGTTTCCTCATCCTGAGGAGGCCTCGAAGAGGCCGTCTCGAAGGACGAGCAAACCCTCTTTCGTTTATTTTTCCTCACCCTCGTCCTTCGAGACGCCGCCTATGGCGGCTCCTCAGGATGAGGGTGGGGAAAAACATTCTTCACCCGATCACCTCCGATTTGCAGCCCCATTCTCCGGGGGATTCTTGATGCGCTTACGACTGTCGCTCCTGTTCGCGGCGTCGCTCGCCGCCGTTCCCGGCCGCGCCGCCGCTTTTGAAGCCTATGTGGCGGCGGACATGCCGCTGCAGGTGAGCCCCAACGTCGACGCGACGCCGGTCACGACCTTGGCCGCCAACATCCCGTTCAACGTCCTCGGCTGCGGCCGCTGGTGCCAGGTGCAGTATGGCGGGACCATGGGCTATGTGCCGGCTGCCCTCGCCATCCCCGGCGCGCCGCCGTCTAATCCCGCCTATCCGGCGGCGCCGCTGTCGCTGCCCATCGCGGCGCCCGGACTGCTCAGCGACGGCTATGCGCCACGCGTGGATTATGGATACGGCTGGACGCCGTTCTTGGGGACCTCGCCCAAGCCCGAATGCGAAGGCGTAAGACGCGGGCGCTGCGGCAAGCGAAAAACCGTTCACCGTGAAATGCGCGACAGGCCGCCCATGTAGGGCCGCAGCACGCGCGGGATTTCGACCGAGCCGTCTTCCTGCTGATAATTCTCCAGCACCGCGACCATGGCGCGGCCGACGGCGACGCCGGAGCCGTTCAGCGTGTGGACGAAGCCAATTCCCTTATTCTTGCCCTTGCTCTCGGCGGGACGATAGCGGGCGTTCATGCGCCGCGCCTGGAAGTCGCCGCAGACCGAGCATGACGAAATCTCGCGATATTTCTCCTGCCCCGGCAGCCAGACTTCGAGGTCATAGGTTTTTTGCGAGGCGAAGCCCATGTCGCCGGTGCAGAGCACGACCTTGCGATAGGGCAGTTCGAGAAGCTGCAACACCTTCTCGGCGCATTCAGTCATGCGCTCATGTTCGGCGAGCGATTGCTCCGGCGTGGTGACGGAAACGAGTTCGACCTTGTAGAACTGATGCTGTCGGATCATGCCGCGCGTATCCTTGCCGGCAGCGCCAGCCTCGGCGCGAAAGCAATAGGTGCCCGCGGTCAAACGCATCGGAAGTTGCGCTTCGTCGAGGATCGACTCGCGAACTAGATTCGTCACCGGCACTTCGGCGGTGGGGATGAGCCAGTAATCGGCAGTCGGCATTAGGGCTTCGGCAGTCGGGTCCGACTGCCGAATGCCGATCTGCCGACCTGCCGTCACCGAAAACTGATCCTCGCGAAACTTCGGCAGTTGCGCCGTGCCGAACATCGCGTCGTCGCGCACAAGCAGCGGTGGGCTGACTTCAGTGTAACCATGCTCGCTCGTGTGCAGATCGAGCATGAATTGCGCGAGCGCGCGCTCCAGACGCGCGAGTCTGCCTTTATTCACAACGAAACGCGCGCCGGAAATTTTCGCCGCCGTTTCGAAATCCATCAGGCTCAAGCCTTCGCCGATTTCGAAATGCTCCTTCGGCGTAAAGTCGAAAACGCGCGGTTCGCCCCAGCGCGCGACTTCGACATTGTCGTTTTCATCCGCGCCGTCGGGCACTTCAGTAAGCGGCGTGTTGGGAATGCTCGAAAGCGCATTGTCGAGTTCGGCGATGGCGTAACGCTCGGCCTCTTCCAGCGCCGGCCAATTCTCTTTGATCGACGCGACTTCAGCTTTGAGCGCTTCGGCCTTGGCGCTGTCGCCCGCCTTCATCGCGGCGCCGATTTCCTTCGACGCGGCGTTGCGCCGTTCCTGCGCCTTCTGCAATTCGCCGATCGCTGTGCGTCGCGCGTCGTCGAAGGCGAGAAGCTGCGCCGACATGGGCTCCAGCCCGCGCCGAGTGCGGCCAGAATCGAAAATCTCAGCGTTCTCGCGAATCCATCTGATGTCGTACATGTTGCTCGGACAGGAATGAGTGACAACGGACCGTCATGGCCGGGCTTGTCTCGGCCATCCACGCCGAGCGGCTTCGGTCAAATGACAGAAATTACGCGACGGCGTTGCGTGGGCGCCCGCGACAAGCGCGGGCATGACGCGGGAGCCACAGCGCGCCACCTTCTCCCGCAGCTAAGAGGAGGGGTCAAGCGGTAGGCTGCTGCGCGGCGGCGCGCTTCTTTTCCACCGCGCGCACGGCGTAGATCGATGCTTCATACAAAAGCACGCCCGGCAGCGCGAGGGCGAGCTGCGAGAAAACGTCCGGCGGCGTCAAAATCGCGGCGACGATGAAGACGAGCACGATCGCGTAGCGGCGCTTCTCCTTCAGAAATTCCGACGTGACGATCCCGATCTGTCCCAGCAGGGTCAAGACCACCGGCAGCTGAAACACGATGCCGAAGGCGAACACCAGCGTCATGATCAGCGAAAGATATTCGGAAACGCGCGGCAGCAGTTCGATCTGCGCCCTGCCCGGCTCATTCGCCTGCTGCATGCCCATGAAGAAGCGCAGCAGATTGGGCATCACCAGAAAATAGACGACGAGCGCCCCGATCGCGAAAAAAATCGGCGTGGCGAAAAGGTAAGGCCGAAAGGCGGCGCGCTCATGCCGATAGAGTCCCGGCGCGACGAAGGCATAGATTTGCGCAAACACGATCGGACAGGAGAGAAAGGCCGCCGTAAACAGCGCGACCTTGATCTGAGTGAAAAAATATTCCTGCGGCGCGGTGTAGATCAGACGCGCCTCGGGACCCGCGACCTGCGTGTAGGGAATGACAAGCAGATTATAGATGTCCTTGGCGAAGAAGAAGGAGATGACGAACATCGCCAGAAAGGCGAGAAGCGCCTTGATCAGGCGTTCGCGCAATTCCATCAAATGTTCGATCAGCGGCGCCTTGCTGGCCTCGATTTCGGCTTCGTCGGCCTCGGTCATGCGCCGGCCTGCTTCGACGAATCAGCCTGCCCGCCTTTCGGGACGTCAGAGGCCTCATCCTGAGGAGCTACTGAAGGCCGCGTCTCGAAGCCCTCATCCTGAGGAGCGGCCGAAGGACGCGTCTCGAAGGACGCGTCTTCATCCTTCGCAACGCCGTTTCGCGGCTCGCCCTCGATCGCGCCGACGATCTGCTTGCGGGCCTCGGCCATCGGATCGAAAGCGCCGTCGAGCTTGACGCTCTCCTTGACGGCGTCCCGCATCTCGCTGACCTCTTTGCGCAAGTCGTCGAGTTCCGCCTCGCGCATCGCCTCCATGAACTGACCTTGAAATTCCGACGCCATGCGGCGCATTTTTCCGGTAAACTGGCCGAGCGTGCGCAGCACGCGCGGCAAGTCCTTCGACGGAATCGCGATAAGGGCGACGATGGCGATGACGATGAGCTTGCCGGGTTCGAGATCGAACATGCGTATTGCTCGGGCGCCCTGCACCCTCCTCCTTTACGGGAGAGTGTCGACGCTAGACTTTCTTTGTTTCCGAGGACTTTTCTTCGCCGGCCTGCTCCGCAGCCTGATGCTGCAGCGTCTTTGGCGTTTCCTTCACATCGGCGACGTCGTCCTCCGCCATGCCCTTTTTGAAGGCCTTGATGCCCTTGGCGACGTCGCCCATCACGTCGGAAATCTTGAACTTGCCGCCAAAGAAAATGAAGGCGACCGCGCCGACAATGATCCAGTGCCAGATCGACAGACCGCCCATGGCGCGCATCCTTTTTAAAAGAGAAAACCGGCACAACCGGCGTTTGCCCGGAAACTATGCGCCCACCGCCTTAAAAACAAGGACTGGAAGCGCCGCCCGCGCGTTGTGAGCGTCTACCGAGAGAGAGGAAGGTCTATCGCCTCGCCGCGCAAAGGTTCGGCGCCGTCAAAGCTCGTCGCCCTCCGGCTCCTCCAACTGCTCCGGCGCCTCGGGCTCGTCCGGAAACTCCATTTCGAGAAGCCCCGGCGCGTCGTCCTCGAGCGGCTCCTCGTCATCGCGCAAAGCGGCGTCGTCCGAAGGCTGCGGCACGCCGAAGCCTTTCGGCAGGCGGCCGTCGAACAGGCCGGCGCCCTTGAGTTCGTCGAGCCCGGGCAGGTCGCCGATCTGCTCAAGCCCGAAATGCATCAGGAACGCGTCGGTCGTGCCATAGGTGATCGGTCGTCCCGGCGCCTTGCGGCGGCCGCGCAGCCTGATCCAGCCGGTGTCGAGCAACACGTCGAGCGTGCCCTTGGAAATCGCGACGCCGCGGATCTCCTCGATCTCGGCGCGGGTCGCCGGCTGGTGATAGGCGATGATCGCCAGGGTCTCCAGCGCGGCGCGGGAGAGCTTCTTCTCCTCGACCTGCTCGCGCGCGAGAATCCAGTTGAGGTCGGCGGCGGTGCGGAAAAACCACTTCCTGCCGACGCGAGTGAGGTTGACGCCGCGCTCCGCATAATGGGCGCGCAGCCGCTCAAGCACGCGCTCGAGATCGACGCCTTCCTCTAGACGGCGCGCCAATTCGGCTTCGTCGAGCGGCTCGGCTGAGGCGAAGAGCAGCGCCTCGACGATGCGCTCCGCTTCGCGCAGCCGGGCCTCGTGACGCGCAAGCTCCTCGTCGCTGTTCACGTCAAACAGTTCGACTTTCTCCGCAGCTTGCGCCACTTCGAGTCCTCCTCGATTTCACGGGCTATGACGCGCCTGCAGACCCTTCCGCCTGCGACGGCGCGCGCCGCCGCACCCAGAGCGGCGCAAAATGCCGGTCCTGCCGGATATCGAAGCGCCCCTCCCGCACCATTTCGAGCGAAGCGGTGAAGGCTGAGGCGCGAACGGTTCGCGCCGTCTGCATGTCGACACAGTAATGCAGCAAAAAATCGTCCAGCACCGTCCATTCGGTGGCGACGCCCACGAGCCGCTCAAGCGCTTCGCGGGCCTCGGCCAGCGACCAGACCGCGCGCTGGCGCAGCACCACGCGCGAGGTCGCGGTCTTCTGGCGCTGGCGGGCGTAGGCCGAGAGAAGATCATAGAGGCTCGCCTGGAATTTCGGATGCGAGATCGTCTCGACGCCCTCCGGCCCGCCGCGCAAGAACATATCGCGGCCGAGCCGGGCGCGTTCGGTGAGCCTGTCCGCGGCGCGCCGCATCAGCTCCAGCCGGCGCAGCCGCTCCGCAAGAGCGGCGGCGAGGTCGGACGCCGAGGGTTCTTCGCCTTTAGGGGGCTCAGGCAGCAGCAGCCGCGACTTGAGGAAGGCGAGCCACGCCGCCATCACCAGATAGTCGGCGGCGAGCTCCAGGCGCAGCCGGCGCGCGGCTTCGACGAAGGCGAGATATTGCTCGGCGAGCGCGAGGATCGAAATGCGGGCGAGATCGACCTTCTGCCGCCGCGCAAGCTCCAGCAGCAGGTCGAGCGGGCCTTCGAACCCGTCGACGTCGACGAGAAAGGCCTCTTCGCCCGCTGCGCGCGGTTCGTCCAGTTCGAAGGTCAGCTCTTGCGCCATTTCTATCGTTTTGCGCGTGTTTTCCCTTGGCGAATCAATGTCGCCAAGCTTTCACGCGAAGATTGGCTCCATTGGCGCGCCATCGCAAGCGCCGCCTGCGCCTTGGCGCGGCCGTCCACAGGAGACGCCGCTATCGGAGAAAGCCGTGTTCGGGCGGGCAAAGCTCGCACTCAGGCCACCGCCGACGTCGCCGCATCGAATTCGCGCTTTGCCTCAGCGACATCGAACGCCTCGACGTTGCGCACGCATTGAAGCGCCCTTTTGGCGCGCGCCAGCGCCGCGTCCGCGAGTTGCGGCGCCCCTTCGGCGACCGGCCGCGCTTCGGCGAGGTCGCCGTTGCAATGGAGAATTATGTCGCATCCCGCGTCGATCGCGCGCTCGGCGCGGTCGCGAAAGCTTCCGGCCAGCGCCTTCATAGACAAATCATCGGTCATTAGCAGCCCGTCGAAGCCGATATGGCCGCGGACAATATCGCCGATGACCGTTTTCGAGAGCGTGCCCGGCGACGTCGAGTCTATATGGGTATAGACGACATGGGCGCTCATCGCCATCGGCAGATCGGCATTGGCTTTGAACGGCGCGAAATCGACGCGTTCCAGCTCCTCGCGGCTCGCCTCGACGACCGGCAGCTCCAGATGGCTGTCGGCGCGGGCGCGTCCATGCCCCGGAATATGCTTCATCACCGGCGCGACGCCGCCAGCCATCAGCCCTTCCGCAGCCGCGCGGCCGAGCGTCGCGACTCGGACAGGATCGCGGCTGTAGGCGCGATCGCCGATGATCCCGTGGGAACCCTGCGCCGGCGTATCGAGCACCGGCAGGCAGTCGACGTCGATTCCGACCTGTCGCAGATCATGGGCGATGAGCCGCGCGCCGAGCCAGGCGAGCCGCTCCGCCTGCTTCGCATCGGCGCCCGCCGCCTCGAAGCGCGCCGCCGCCGGATAGGCGCGCCAATGCGGCGATCCTAGTCGCTGAACGCGACCGCCTTCCTGATCGACCAGTATCGGCGCCTCACGTCCGAGAGCGTCACGGATTTCGGCGGTCAGCCGGGACACCTGCCCCGGCGAATCGACGTTGCGGCGAAAGAGGATGACGCCCCAAGGCGCCGCTTCGCGCAAGAACGCGCGCTCTTCGTCATCGAGCGCGACGCCCCTTAGTCCGCAGATGAAGGCGCGCATGTTTTCACGTCAATTCGCCGCGACGAAACAGGCGCCGCCCGAGGCTTTCACCTTGCTGCAAATGGAGTTGGCGGACTGCTTGCTCACGCCGGCGACGCGGACGCGGTAGACCGTCTTGGCGTTGACCGTGGCCATTTTGAACGTCGGCTTCAGCCCGCCGAGCTGCGCGCGATATTTGGTGACGACGGTCTTCATCAGGGCGCGCGCATCCGCCTCGCTGCCCGTCGCGCCAAACTGCACGGCGTATCCGCCCGTTCCTGGCCCGGCCGCTTGATCCGAGTCGGCGTCGGGAGCCGCATTCGCCGATTCATCGACTGCGGCCGTCATCGTAGCGACGGGCTTTGTCTTGGCGATCCGCGGCGGCGTCGCGGTCGGCTTCGCCTGACTCGGCGGAGTCGCGGTCGCAGCGCCCGCGGCGGCGGCGCTGGCGGCGGACGCCGTTTCCGGCGCGGGCCGGCTCGCCACGGCGACGGCCGGCGGCAGCGCCCCCTCGTCCACCCGGCTTCCGTCCGGACGCACGGTGACGGTCTTGACCCGCTTTGGCGGAGCCGCGGCAGGCGGCGGCTCATGCGGAAGATCGACAGGCCCGTCGCCGAGCTGCGCCGCTTTCGGCATGACGGCGGGGTCGACCGCCTGCTCCTGATTGGTGACGACCCGCTGAACAGGCGCCTGCTCCTTGCGATCAAGGACCACGGCGCCGCTGGCGCTCGCCGCCGCTTCGGTCT
>JBFXJV010000162.1:0-7688 GCA_050174515.1 Methylocystis sp. | reverse complement strand
GAGGATATCCATGCTGACCATCGGCCTTACGCACTACCTCGTCGTCGCGGCGATCCTGTTCACGCTCGGCGTCGCCGGCATCATTCTCAACCGCAAGAACATCATCGTCATCCTGATGTCGGTCGAATTGATTCTGCTGTCGGTCAATCTGAACTTCGTCGCCTTCTCGCAGTCGCTCTCCGATCTGACCGGACAGGTGTTTGCGCTCTTCGTGCTCACCGTAGCGGCGGCGGAGGCGGCGATCGGTCTGGCGATCCTCGTCGCCTTCTACCGCAACCGCGGCACGATCGCGGTCGAAGATATTAGTTCCTTGAAGGGCTGACCCTGAGATGATTTACGCCATCGTTTTTCTTCCACTCGTCGGCTTCCTCATCGCAGGCGCGTTCGGACGCTGGATTGGGGCGCGCGGCGCCGAGCTCCTCACGACAAGCCTGCTGATGGTCTGCGCCGTCTTGTCGTGGATCGTCTTCTTCAACGTGGCGCTCGGCGAGGAGCATGGCTACGCGCCGATCATCGCCAATTGGATGACCGTCGGCGCGCTCAAAGTCGATTGGGCGCTGCGGGTTGACACGCTGACCGCGGTGATGCTCGTCGTCGTCAATACGGTGTCGAGCCTCGTGCATCTCTATTCGGTCGGCTACATGCATGAGGATCCCGATCGTCCGCGCTTCTTCGCCTATCTGTCGCTTTTCACCTTCGCCATGCTGATGCTGGTGACGGCCGACAATCTCGTCCAGATGTTCTTCGGCTGGGAGGGCGTCGGCCTCGCCTCCTATCTGCTGATCGGCTTCTGGTATCAAAAGCCCTCGGCCAACGCCGCGGCGATCAAGGCCTTCGTCGTCAACCGCGTCGGCGACTTCGGTTTCGCGCTCGGGATTTTCCTCATTTTTCAATTGACCAAGTCGCTCACCTTCGATGAGGTCTTCGCCACCGTGCCGGGTCTTGCCGGCGAGTCGATTCACGCCTTCGGCCTGACTGTCGATGCGCTGACGCTTGCGGCCTTGCTGCTCTTCGTCGGCGCGATGGGCAAGTCGGCGCAGTTCTTCCTGCACACCTGGTTGCCGGACGCGATGGAAGGCCCGACGCCGGTCTCGGCGCTCATCCATGCCGCGACCATGGTGACCGCTGGCGTGTTCATGGTCGCGCGCCTCTCGCCGATCTTCGAATATGCGCCGGCGGCGCTCGAATTCGTCACCATCATCGGCGCGGTGACCGCCTTTTTCGCCGCGACGGTCGGTCTCGTTCAAAACGACATCAAGCGCGTGATCGCCTATTCGACCTGTTCGCAGCTCGGCTACATGTTCGTCGCTGAAGGGGTCGGGGCCTATTCGCTCGGCATCTTTCATCTCTTCACGCACGCCTTCTTCAAGGCGCTGCTGTTCCTTGGCGCGGGCTCGGTCATCCACGCGATGCACCACGAGCAGGACATGCGCAACATGGGCGGGCTGCGCAAGGACATCCCCTTCACCTTCGCGATGATGACGATCGGCACGTTGGCGCTGACCGGCTTTCCATACACAGCCGGCTATTTCTCCAAGGACGCCATCATCGAGGCGGCGTTCGCCGCCGGCGAACATCAGACGACCGCCATGATCGGCTTCGTCTCGACCGTCGTCGCAGCCGCTTTGACCTCATACTATTCCTGGCGTCTGGTGTTCATGACCTTTTTCGGCCATCGCCATGCGCACACAGACGCGGTCGATCATTCGCATGACAAATCGGCGGCCGACGAACATGGCCATGACGACCACAGCCATGCGCCGCATGAGTCTCCTCTCGTGATGCTGTTTCCCCTCGCGGTGCTGGCCGTCGGCGCGCTTGGCGCGGGCTATGTCTTCGAGCCGGATTTCGCTGGCCACGCCTATACCGAATTCTGGAAGGGGGCGATCTTCACCCGCGAGCACAATGAGATTCTGCACGAGATGCACGCCATCCCCGCATGGGCCGCCTACGCGCCGACCGCGATGATGGTCTTGGGCTTCCTCATCGCGCTCTATGTCTATGTGCTGAAGCCAGGAACCGCGCAGGCGCTGGCGCGAACCTTCCCGCGCCTGTACCAGTTCCTGCTCAACAAATGGTATTTCGACGAACTATACGACTTCCTGTTCGTTCGGCCGGCCTTCGCGATCGGGCGGCTGTTCTGGAAGGGCGTCGACGGCGCGATCATCGACGGTCTGGGACCTGACGGCGTCGCGGCGCGGGTCGCCGACGGCGCGCGGTTCGCCGTGCGTCTGGAGACCGGCTACGTCTATCACTACGCCTTCGCCATGCTCATCGGCGTCGCGGCGGTAGCCACTTACTTTCTCGCCGGAGGGCTGCGCTGATGTTCGGTTTCGGCATTCTCTCCGGCGTCACCTTCCTGCCGCTCGTCGGCGTCGCCTTTCTGCTCACCCAGAAGGGCGATAATGAAGCGAGCCTGCGCAATATCCGCTGGGCGACGCTCGCCACTACGCTCGCGACCTTCGCTTTGGCGCTTTACATCTGGTCGGGGTTCGACACGGCGAGCGCGGCGTTTCAGTTTGTCGAGGAGAAAAACTGGCTCGGCTCCGGCCTCGTCTACAAGATGGGCGTCGACGGCTTTTCGATGCCCTTCGTTCTGCTGACGACGTTTCTGATGCCTTTCGCCATTCTCGCCTCGTGGACGTCGGTCGAGAAGCGCGTCAAGGAATATATGATCGCCTTCCTCGTGCTGGAGACGCTGATGGTCGGCGTCTTCTGCGCGCTGGATCTCGTGCTATTCTATCTTTTCTTCGAGGGCGGCCTCATACCGATGTTTCTCATCATCGGAATCTGGGGCGGCAAGCGGCGCGTCTATGCGAGCTTCAAATTCTTTCTCTATACGCTCGTCGGCTCGCTCCTCATGCTGGTCGCGATCCTTGCGATGTATGGCAAGGCCGGCACGACCGACATCACCGTGCTGCTGAAGACCGATTTCCCCAAGGAGATGCAGACCTGGCTGTGGCTCGCCTTCTTCGCGTCATTCGCGGTGAAGATGCCGATGTGGCCGGTGCATACCTGGCTGCCTGACGCCCATGTCGAGGCGCCGACGGCAGGCTCGGTCATCCTTGCGGCGATTCTGCTGAAGATGGGCGGCTATGGCTTCATCCGCTTCTCGCTGCCGATGTTTCCCGACGCCTCGACCAATTTCGCGCCGCTGATCTATGCGCTGTCGGTCATCGCGATCGTCTATACGTCGCTGGTCGCGCTCGTTCAGGAAGACATCAAGAAGCTCATCGCCTATTCGTCCGTGGCGCATATGGGCTATGTCACGATGGGTCTCTTCACGCTGAACCCTCAGGGCATGCAGGGCGCGATCTTCCAGATGATCAGCCACGGCTTTGTCTCCGGCGCGCTGTTCCTTTGCGTCGGCGTCATCTACGACCGCATGCATACCCGCGAGATCGCGGCCTATGGCGGCCTCGTCAACCGCATGCCGGTCTACGCCTTCGTCTTCATGCTGTTCACCATGGCCAATGTCGGCCTGCCGGGGACGACGGGCTTCATCGGCGAATTCCTGTCGCTCACCGGCGCGTTCCAGGCCAACAGCTGGGTCGCGCTGCTCGCGACGAGCGGCGTCATTTTCTCCGCGGCTTACGCGCTTTATCTTTACCGTCGCGTGATCTTCGGCGCCTTGGAGAAGGCGAGCCTGATGAACATCACCGATCTGACGGCGCGCGAAATCGCGATTTTCACGCCGCTTGTGCTGCTCACGATCTATTATGGCGTGCAGCCGCAGGCGATTCTGAGCGCGACGCAGGCGTCAGTCGACAATCTCATTCAGACCCATACGGCGCTTGTCGACGCGATTAAGCTCGCGGCCGCTGGCCAATGACGGATCGCTGACGATGCCTTTCTTCGTTCAACTCGCGCATCACTTCCTTCCCGAGACGATCCTCGCGGTCGGCGTGATGATTCTCATCCTGATCGGCGCCTGGCGCGGCGAGCGCGGATTCGGCCTCGTCGACGAAATGGCGGTCGGCATTCTGGGTCTCGCGCTGGTGACGATCGCGCTGTCCAGCACGCCCGGCGCCAGCGTCTTCGACGGCGCCTATGTCGACGACGGCTTTTCGCGCTTCATGAAGGCGCTGACCCTCATCGGCGCGATCGCGTCGATCCTGATGTCGGTCGACTGGCTGCAACGCAACGGGCTGGAGAAATTCGAATATCCGGTGCTGATCATCCTCTCGACGCTCGGCATGTTGCTGCTGATTTCGGCGGATAATCTCATCGCGCTGTATCTTGGCCTCGAACTGATGTCGCTCGCGCTCTACGTCATGGCCGCCTTTGCGCGCGACGACGGCAGATCGTCGGAGGCCGGGCTGAAATATTTCGTCCTCGGCGCGCTCTCTTCCGGCATGATGCTTTATGGCGCGTCGCTGCTTTACGGCTTCGCCGGAACGGTGTCTTTCGCCGGGATCGCGGCTGTCGTCTCGACCTCCGCGCCGATCGGCGTGATCTACGGGCTCGTCTTCGTCCTGGCCGCGCTGGCCTTTAAGATGTCGGCGGCGCCTTTCCACATGTGGACGCCCGACGTCTATCAGGGCGCGCCGACTCCGGTCACCGCCTTCTTCGCCTCGGCCGCCAAGATGGCGGCGGTGGCGATCACCGCGCGCATCGTGGTCACCGCCTTTCCGGGCGTGAAGGATCAATGGCGCCAGATCGTCGTTTTCATCTCGATCGCATCGATGCTGCTCGGCTCTTTCGCCGCGATCGGCCAGGAGAACATCAAGCGGCTGATGGCCTATTCCTCGATCGGCCACATGGGCTTCGCGCTGATCGGCCTCGCCGCCGGCGATGAGGCGGGCGTGCGCGGCGTTGCGATCTATCTGACGATCTATCTCATCATGACGCTTGGAACATTCGCCGCCATTCTGGCGATGCGCGTTGAAGGCAAATATTTGGAGAACATTTCCGATCTCGCCGGCCTGTCGCGCACCAATGGCTGGATGGCCTTCTTCCTGGCGATGCTGATGTTCTCGCTCGCCGGCGTTCCGCCGCTCGCGGGCTTTTTCGCCAAATATTACGTGCTTCTCGCCGCGGTCGACGCGGGGCTCTTCGGCCTTGCGGTGATCGGCGTTTTGGCAAGCGCGGTCGCGGCCTATTACTATTTGCGGGTCGTCAAGGTCATGTATTTCGACGAGCCGGCGCCTGCCTTCGATCGCGCGCCGACGGCGGTTCGCGCCGTGCTCGCCATCTCGACTCTGGCGCTGCTCGGCTTTTGGGTCTATCCCACGCCGGTCATGGATGCGGCGGCGGCGGCGGCCAAATCGCTCTTCTAGAGCGCGCTGCGAAAAAGCGGATGCCGGTTTTTCGCACAAAGCGCGCTCTAAGCTTTTGGAATCGGTCACGTCACCAGCGTTTAGGCGATTCCGCCTAAACGCAGCGTGATCTAGGGAGGAAATTCGCGCGTGGAGTTGGGATCATTGGCGCGCGCCCGCGGCGTGCGCCTCCTCGCGCTGGAGAGCGTCGATTCTACCAATGCCGAAGCGCGCCGCCTGATCGAGACGGGCGAGCGCGGGCCGCTATGGGTGGTCGCCGCGCGGCAGACAGGCGGTCGCGGCCGTCTCGGACGCCAGTGGATTTCGCCGTCTGGCAATCTGCATGCGAGCTTCGTTCTCGGCGATTTCGGCGCGAGCGCCATAGCGCCGCAGCTCGGCTTTGTCGCCGGCGTCGCGGCGCTGCGCGCGCTGGGCGGGGCGACGGGCGGGGCCGGCCGCTTCGCGTTGAAATGGCCGAACGATCTGCTTCTCGACGGCGCCAAGCTTGGCGGAATTTTGCTCGAGAACGTCAGCGGGCCGACCGGCGACGCGCGTGCGCCCGTCGCTTCGGTCGCGATCATCGGCATCGGCGTCAATTGCGCTGAGGCGCCCAGAGGCCTGCCGTTTGAAGCGAGCGCTTTGAGGTCGGTCGGTCCGAACGCGCCCGACGCAGTGCGGCTCTTCTCGCATCTTTCCGACGCTCTCGTCGAAGCGCTCGATCTTTGGCGCGGCGGCGAGGGGTTTGCTCAAATTCGCGAGGCGTGGCTCGACCACGCCGCCTATCTTGGCGCTCCCATTCGCGTCGAGCTGCCGCTCGAAACGATCGAAGGACGTTTCGCCACGATTGATGCGACCGGCCGGCTCATCTTGGCGACGCCCAGCGGCGAGCGAACTGTCGAAGCGGGCGACGTCTCGCTCGGGCCGCGGCGGATCGCGGCGGGAGGCGTCGCATGACGACGCCGGAAGCCGACCTCGTCTTCCTGCCGCTCGGCGGGCTCGGGGAAGTCGGCATGAATATGGCCCTCTATGGCTATGGGCCGCCGCAAAAGCGCAAATGGCTGATGGTCGATTGCGGCATGGGCTTTCCCGGGCCGGAACTGCCCGGCGTCGACCTCGTCTTTCCCGATATCGCCTTCGTCGAAAAGATCGCGCGCGATCTCGTCGCCATTTGCATCACCCATGCGCATGAGGATCATATCGGCGCCCTCGCGACATTGTGGCCGCGGCTCAACTGCAAGGTCTTCGCGACGTCCTTCGCTGCGGGACTCCTCGAAGTGCGGCGGCTGAACGAGCCCGGCGCGCCGAAGATCGACATCGCCCTGACGCGCGCCGGCGCAAAGCTCGATCTCGATCCATTCGAGGTCGAATATGTCGCCGTCGCGCATTCGATTCCGGAAGCCAATGCGCTGGCGATCCGCACGCCGCTCGGCCTGCTGCTTCACACTGGCGACTGGAAGATCGATCCCGAGCCGGGCGTTGGAACGCGAATCGACGAGGCGCGGCTGCGCGCGCTCGGCGACGAAGGCGTCGCTGCGCTCATCTGCGACTCGACCAATATTCTGCGCGAGGGCGACAGTTTCTCCGAAGCCGATGTCGCGCGCACATTGCGCACGCTGATCGCTGAAGCGCCGGGCCGCGTGCTGGTGACGACCTTCGCCTCCAATATCGCCCGGCTGCGCGCCATCGCCGAGGCGGCGCAGGCGTGCGGACGCACCGTCGTCGTTGCGGGGCGGGCGATGGATCGCGCCATTCAGGTGGCGCGCGACTGCGGCTATCTCGACGGGCTGCCGGGATTTAACGCGCCGGAGCTGCTGCCGACGCTGCCGCGCGACAAGACCGTGGTCATCGCCACCGGCAGCCAGGGTGAAACCCGCGCCGCCATGGCGCGCGCCGCCGCGAATGATCATCCCACGATCAAGCTTGTCTCTGGCGATCGGGTGATCTTTTCGTCGCGCGTCATTCCCGGGAATGCGCGCGAGGTCTTTCGCGTGATCAATAATCTGTGCGATCTCGGCGTCGAGGTCATCACCGATCACGATCATCTCGTGCATTGCTCGGGCCATCCGCGCCGCGGCGAGGTCGCGCAAATGTACGAATGGATCAGGCCGCGGATCGCCGTGCCCGCCCATGGCGAGGCGCATCATCTGACGGAACATGCGGCTTTTGCGAGAGCGCATGGCGCCGCGGAGGTCGTCTCGGCGCGCAATGGCGACATTGTGCGACTGGCGCCCGGCGCGCCCGGCGTGATCGGCGAGGCGCCGCATGGACGCCTCATGAAGGACGGCGACGTCGTCCTGACCGAAGACGACAGCGCCGTGCGCGACCGTTTGAGGCTGTCTTTCGCCGGCGTGATTTCCATCGCGCTCGCCGTCGATCGCAAGGGCGAACTCGTCGGCGATCCGGACGTCGTCTTCGCCGGCGTGCCGAAGC
>JBFXJV010000161.1:0-7737 GCA_050174515.1 Methylocystis sp. | reverse complement strand
AGGGGAGCCCCGGCCTGGCTTCGGGCGGCGGCTGAACTCGTCAGAAGTTTTAGAAGGTTCACATTGTCGCGCTCGATGCGGATTTTTTCCTTGGCCAGCGCCAAATCCAAATAAGCGGTTAGAACTTTCCGCTGAAGCTCGAACTTGACGGCGCGAAATCTCTCGCTGGCCGCTTTGGCTGCCTCCAGCGCCACTTTTCCCGCGGTCCATGTCTTGATCGGCAACTGCAAGGTCGTCGACGGCATGAACGTCCCGTTGAGCGTTATGCGGTTCCACGTCTTCATCTTTTCAGGCGAAAACATGTAGCGAAAGCCGAACATTACGTTGGTGTTGGGCCAGGTCGCGTCGCGGTCGACCCGGGCCAAAGCCGCTTTCCACTCGAAATAGGCCGATTCCAGCTCGCCGTTTGCGAGAAACGCCCGGTGCAGCACGTCCCGCCAGCTTGCTCGCGCCGGCAATGTCGGCAATTCCCGAGCCTCCACTGGCGGCTCGAAACGTCCCGAGGCCTCTTCCAGCTTCGCTTCCTCCTCCGTCGCGCCAGGCGGCGCAAGGACGCATCCGCCGAGCCCCAAGATCATCGCCAACCCCAGCGAGGCGCTCAGGATGAAGCCGTGCGGTCGTTTGCCAAGCACCGAGCGTTCCGTCCGACGAGAGGGGCCACAAAGTCTAACGAAGCCAACGCAATAAGGACGCGGCGTATCGAATCAACCCTTTATTACGATACGTCGAAATTTAGACCGGAAGGAACTTGGGGGTCGGGCGACTTGGCTCAACTCGTTATCGTTCGGCCATGTCCATTCAACTGCCTTTGGCAGCCCGCAGTAGCATCCGAGACTTCCGCTGAGATGAGCAGTCCGGACGTGGAGCATCAGCTAGTACAGTTTATGAGGACCGGAATGCGCGTATCTCCATCTTGGCCCGAGGCTCCGCCTCAAGGCCGGATACGTTGATGCAGACTCATCATGCGCCGCGCTCGATGAAATCACTTGCAGACGGGGTGGACCATACATTTTTTGAATTCTTCGATCACGCGCTCGCGTTGAGCATCGGATGGCGCGGGCGTGTCGAGAGTTTACGATAGCGGACCGCCAGGGTCGACCTATCTTCGATGACGCGCGCCTACGCCCGCAGCCGATCGGCATCGAAATCACCCCGCAATCGCTCCGCAGCCGCCAAGACGAAGCTCCCTCGGTTCGTCAATATGAATCTGACATTTGCCGATTGGGGGAGTCCGGGTGAGTCAAACTCAGGACGGACCGGTGTTAGCTAATGCAGCTCCGTGTCGTCAGCGACAAACCCACTCCCAACCCTCCACAGGGTCCCACTGCCAACAAATGTTATGCACGTGGCCACCTCTCTGAGTATCGCTCCAATCACGATGCATATGCCGGTAATGACCGCCAATATGCGGCATCGCGCTATGTCTGCGGTGCTCTTCGCTTTGCGCCATCGCAGGTAGTGTTGTGGCGACCAACGCCGCGGCGATCACTAACAAAATCTTGCTCATTTTGGTCTTCTCCCTTCAAGTAACAGGCTCTCGTTTGTCCTCTTTTTGAGGGCTTTATGATAGCGGAAATTAGATTGGCTGTTCCTCGGAAAGTCAACAACCGTCCGAACTATCGCAGAGCCGCGCAATACGCACATAATGTCCGCCGATGCATCTACCATGGGGTCATTCTTGGGTCCCGTCGCCGGCGCGGTGAAAATTGGTTGGCGTCGTCTGCGCGCTGCTTAACCCGAACAATTTCGACGTTGCACCGCTGGCAGCGGGACCACGCCATGGCCTGGCAAACATTGAAGATGACGACTGTCGCCGTCGACCTTTTGCTTTTCGAAAACTGGAACGAAGCCATCGATCACCACGTTCGCACCGAGGTGCGCGGCTTTATCGAGGCGATGCCTGAAGAAGGCTTGCCGGCGGCCTTGGGGCGCGGTCCGCGCTATAGGCCACGCAGGGCCACGGCAAACGGCAACACTACACAAGCCCCCGCCGGACTCCGACATGGCCATCGCGAGCGGGTGCCATTGGGAACCTTTGGCGAGACGATTTCGGATCAACGCGCGAGGTTTTGCGTGAAAAGGGGCGTATGCACGCAAACGGCGACGCGCGTCCGCGCGCGAGAAGGTGTCGGAAGGGCTCTCGGGTCAGACAGCGCGAAATTATCCGCGCCCTCGTCAAGCGCATCGAAGTGGACAGCGACGGAATAGAGAACGTATTCCGAGTTCCACCACCCAATGCGCCACTCCGGCCGGACTCACCCACCAAAACCCGAGCCGCCTGGCAGCAATGTATAGCTGTTCGTCGAGCGAACCTTCGGTTGAGTGACTCGCCAGCGTCGCGCCGCGCAGGATCATGAAAAACCCGTCGGTCTCAGAAGCCTTGATCCACGTCGCAATGAGCGGCTCGTTTTGCGAGGAATCTAAAAGGACATGGTACCCCACCCTACTCCGTCATCGCCCTGTATGCGATTATAGTCGTGGCTGCCAGGCGCCGCGCAGCCATAGGCTGGAACGCCCATGCCCACGCTATCGTAGCAGAAAGCGTGGAACGCGGGCCTCATGTATCTGTAATGGGCTCTCCCTCGAAGAGAATTCCGGTCCTTGTGCCCACCAGAACGCCAGCCACAATGCTGCATCGTTAGGCGATGAGCTTCAGCGACACTCGCGTACCCAACTTCCGCGCACGTCATAACGGCAATCGCCAGAGCCAAGCTCCCGATTCGATTCGAAGTCATGCCTTCCTCCCAATAAGAAGATCTCGCGACGGGCCCACCGAAATAACTCGGACTGAAAGCTGCTTTGTAAAGCCAAACAGCGGGAAATTTTCAGCCCTCTCTCCGTGTGAGCCCGCGACACGTCGCGAACATAGCTCGGTTGCTGTCTTGAAGAGGGGTGTGTACCCCAACGGAGTTGAAACACGTCGCTTATGCGAAGGCGTCCTTATTTATTCGACGCGAACTATATTTTCTAATGCGCGGAGCGGATCCTTTTCAAAGAACAAAGCCCTCAAGAGCGAGAGCTCTATAACGATACGTGCAACACGTTCGAGGGCTAGCCATGACTTCCTTGACCACGCGGCAAATCTTTTCGGGGCTCTCTCGAAACACGTTCCTCTTGGCCCTCGCCAGCTTGTTCGCTGACATTTCGACGGAGATGCTCTATCCCATTTTGCCGGTCTTTTTGACGCAGACGCTGCACTCGACCGGCAGCGTCGTCGGGATTGTCGAGGGCTTCGCCCAAGCCGCGCAAAACATTATCCAAGGCTTCTCCGGCGCGCTGTCAGACAAGCTGCAAAAAAGAAAACCGATTGCGCTCCTCGGCTACTTCATGGCCGCGCTCGGCAAGCCGTTGATGGGTGTTGCCTCGGTGTGGCCAGCCGTATTTGGCGCGCGCTTGCTCGACCGGTTGGGTTCCGGCATTCGCTCCGCGCCGCGCGACGCGCTAATCGCGTCCTCAGTTGCCGACAAGAACCGAGGCAGAGCCTTTGGCCTCGAAGGCATCGGCGATAATGCAGGGGCATTTTTGGGGCCGATCTTGGCCGCCATTCTGCTCTATTCCCTGCACGTCGATATGCGCACGATTTTCTATGTTGCGCTGATTCCCGGGCTCCTCGCCTTTTTTATGGTTTTATTGGTGACGGAGCGGCCAGCCGCCGCCGCCGCGAAATCGAAAATCGACGCCAGCATTTGGCAATTTCCCAAGCGCTACTGGGCCTATTTGCTGGTCATAGCCTTGTTCAATCTTGGCAATTCCAGCAACTCCTTTCTCATCCTGCGCACGCAGGATTTTGGATTGTCCCTCGAAACCTCCATCCTCATTTATGCCGGGTTCAATCTGATCGCCGCGCTGATTTCCTATCCCGCGGGGGCTATTTCCGACCGCTTTGGCAGAAAGAATGTCCTGCTAGCCTCTTTCATCATTTTTGCAGTCGCTTACCTCGGTTTCGCTCTAGCGACCGGCATCCTGATGATCGCGGGATTGTTCGTTTTCTACGGGCTCTACGAGGGTATTTTCCGTTCCGTGGGCAAGGCGTTCGCGTCTGACTTCGTCCCCGAGCATCTGCGGGCCGGAGGCATAGGCTGGTTCAGCACGACCGTAGGCCTGCTGCAACTTATCGCCAGCATTGTTGCGGGGTTGCTTTGGGACAAGGTGGGCCACACCGCTGTGTTTTATTACGGAGTTGGCTCAGCCGTCCTCGGGATTCTCGCCCTTCTCTTGCTGGTTCCGGCCCGGCGAAACCCGCGAATCTCAACCGAGTAAACTGGGTCGCGAAGGTCAAAGGATGGCTTTAGTGGCGCGCATCAGGAGCGTCTGCTTTCTTCGAACTCGGACATTGGTGGCCCAAATGCATCCGGCGCAATGTGCTGCAGATCGTCATTTGTCGACAAGCAGCCAATCGGCCAAGGCGGCTTTCGCGAAGCCCAGGAGAAAAGGAAAGCGCGCTGGTGTCATGTCACCAATGCCGTCTCCAGCCGCTGTGTGAGCAAGCGCCAAGCCAGGCGGATCATGCCGCACCGGACCCGTGCATTTCGTGCGCGCGCCAAGGCTTTTTTACGCCGTCTCCGGCCGCTCTCGTCTGGCGAGCCGGTCAGGCCAGTGCAACTTACGACCACGTTGTGGTTTGGTAGATGCCGGGTCAAAATCTCATTGACCAGCATATCCGCGGTCTCGACGCCAACGACGCGGGCAATCAGCCGGATCGTCGAATGCCGGCGTTGCTCGCCGAGCGGCTTGTGAGGCGCCTCGCCGAGATCGAGGCGAGTGCGGGGGGAACAGCTTAGGGCGTGAGCCAAGCGCCGCAGCCTCGCCCGCGCGTTATTCTGGGGCCAAAGCACTAAAAGGGGTAGCGGCACGACCCTTCCGCGCCCCACCGTGCGTTTCAGGGCGATTGGCGGGCGGTCAAGCCGGCGCCCGGCTAACACAAATGACTGCTGCTGACCGTGCGCTCATGCACAGACAGCGCTCGCACCAAAGATAAGCTTATCGGCTTTTGCTCCCTTTTTTGATGGGAAAGCGGTCCTGGCCACACGCATCGCCCTTATTGACATTGATCGCCCCGACGAGCCGCTTGTGGTTGAAGTCGAAGAGCTCCGAGACACTACGATGCTGGTCGGCGTCCCTTGGTTCGAGGGATCGCTTGGCGGCCGCTATTTTGTGTTCGATCCCAACAAACCGGGAAAGCCCGTGTCGAAATCGGGTTAGGCTTCCTAAACCTCACGTTTGGGCTGTCGAGCGCCGACCGCTCTCCGGCGCATTGTTGAGCGCAAGCGCCATCAGGTCCCGCCGGCTAGAGGTTCTATGCGCATAGAAAGTCTTCGTTTAAACCCCGAGCATGGCCGACGCTCGCGAAGCGGTGTCTGCGCCAGACCGATACCTTCAAAATAGCTTACGTGATCTGATAAATGTAATTGGGTGTGATGCCGTGTTTGCGCGCGATTTCCGCAACAGGAACGCCACGCTTTCTCTCGGCCAACACAGTCTTTCGGAAAGCGACCAGCTCCCTGCCTTTCCTGCGAGGGTTCTTGCGTGGTTTTGTTGTTGAAGCTGCGAGTTTAGCGCGCTTCTTTGGCGCCGTCGCCTTAGCGAGGATTTTTTCGGCAATCGAAATGATCTTACGAAGTTCAGCAATTTCCCGAGGCGACAAAGACATTCAACTTTCTCTCGTTTACCGGCGTAGGCGATCTTGTCTGTCTTGTTTAGCACATTGCAGACCGGAGCTACAAACCTGGTTGTCTGCCCATAGATTGCAGTTTCAACCTGAGACCTCTTCGTAGGCTTCCCAGTCAGCGACTCACCCTAATCGACTTCGACTTCTTCCACGAGTTCAACTGCATCCTCGTCTCCGATTCCAGACATGCCGGCGAGCTCCATCTCAACCGCGGAGCGCCGCAGGAGTCCGGCGTCTTCGAGCTTTTCGATCTCGGGCAGATCGCGCAGGCTCGCGAGAATGCGACGAGCGGATCGGCATCCGGAAGAAAGCCGCTCGCGCATATGCCGGCTGCAGCAGTTCACTCACTTGGGTCCTTGGGTCGCGATAGTCGGCAACTGCTAAGGCACTCCTTTCGGGCTCCGACGCGCGCCAGCGTATCGACCCTGCTGCGCACGAGAGCCCTTCGATAATCGACTATCTCTAAGACCTTTGCTTATCCTATTTCCGCGAAGGCGATCCTCTATCCGCATGGAGAGGGCTCGACACACGTCTAATGCTGAACCGTGCACCACTCCATGTTTCTCGGTGATGCAAAGATGCTCGGTGGATTTTGGAAAGAGAGGACATCTGATCGGTGTGGTTCATTCACATAAGGAATCTTAAGTCATAACTAGAGCCAAGAACGCCCGAACACCCCGAAATCTGAGTCTTTCATGGCTTATGCCCATCGGCCGGATTTGCGGAGCGCACTGCTTCCTTTTCTCGCTGCTCGGACCAAGTCCGTGCGTCATAGCCCAAAGGGCTATGCTTCGGGGGCGCCTTATTTCCTCTGCCGGCTGGAAGCGGCGTCACGGCGAGCGTTTCCTCAAACCAAACGTACGCGTCGAACTGTTCCGCGAGCACGCACTCAAAAACAGAAGCTTCCGCCAAGCGGAATCTGTCAGCGCCCAGCGGCAAAGGTTCGCTGGCGAATTAGTGACTGTCTGTTTCACTTCGCAGTCAACGCCGCCCTTAAGTAGCCGTTGCACCTGGAGTTCGCCGGTCGCGTTTCGGTCTTGACGTTGGGTTCGCCGTTTTCTCTCTGTCAGTGCGTTGTAGTGGGAATCGGAGCAATGCATGGCGCAGAATAAGTAACGATTGCCGTTGGGCAAACGCTCGAAGACTTAGCCGAGTCCGCGATTGCGCCGATCCAGGCGGCCGTCCTCGATCTTCAGAACAATGCTCAAAGCGCCGTTGATCAGGTGAAGGACGTCGTGACGTCTGTGCTCGACGCGATCGATTCAGAGCGTTTCAGCTAATCCGATGCGGGGGTACGCAAAGCAATGGGCAAGATAAAGCTCGCCATCGCTCCTACCCATTCTCCCCAGGTTATCATCGGGCTCGTCGGGCAACAATTAGTAGGCGAAACGCAGGAATTCGTCGGCAAGACAAAATCGGCCCTGGTCCTAGAGGAATAGGAAATATTCTCCGAGAGTCGCGGAAAAAATTTATCGAACGAGTGCCGAAAATTTACAATTCGGTCGCGTCGCGAGGAGCGCAAAGAACCGGTACACAAAGCATGCTTGCGAACCAGGCAAATATGCTGGCCATGCAACTGCTCCAGATTGGGACGGCCAAGACAGTTCCCAACAGGAGCGTCGTGACCGCCAGTAAGAAACTGAGCCGCAAGTATTTGTGGCAGAACGAGCCGGCTTCGACAGATTCGACAACATCTGCGGTTGCTCCGTATTCGGCGTAGGGTTTCGAACGACCACTGAGAGATGAGCGAGTCGGCCAAGCTTCGATCACAACAGCGATCATCCCTGAGAAAAACCAAACCATCCCGAATTTTGCTTGATCATATAACATTGCGAGGGTGAATGCAGTTGCGCACAAAGCAATAAAGAGCTCCAGGATGTTGTTGATACGTTTGTGAGCGGCGGCGTAACTGTCAATCATGGATTGGACCACAAAACAGGTTTCTGTTGCGTTCGATCACATAAGGCGGGCAGCCAGACAAACTAGTTGCGCCTCAATAAATATGGATTCGCGTTCCTTCTGAAGCTGATCCACCGAAGCGCGCCATCGGCTCGACGCTCGCCCAAACT
>JBFXJV010000160.1:0-7839 GCA_050174515.1 Methylocystis sp. | reverse complement strand
AACCAAGATGCCGCGCGCATCAAGGCCGCCTTAGCAACCCGAGCAGACTGGACGCTTTTTGTAATGGGTCAACTGCCTCTGCTTGACCTGCCTCGTCGGCGGGTTTGACGCTTTCTGCCCGCAGCGCTTAACTGATGAAGCAGCTGAAGCTTTTGAGCAAATCAGGCCAGCGCATCCGCTCTGGCGTCCGTCAGCTGGAGCGCGTGACGTGCGATGATTTGTTCTTCGTTGGTCGAAATGACAAACACCCGCACTGGAGACTTCACGGACGATATAACTTCTTTCTGCTGCTCGTTCGCATGGCGATCGAGTTCG
Organism: Methylocystis sp.; assembly: GCA_050174515.1. Lineage (GTDB taxonomy): Bacteria > Pseudomonadota > Alphaproteobacteria > Rhizobiales > Beijerinckiaceae > Methylocystis. The sequence goes on along the minus strand of JBFXJV010000160.1, from coordinate 7,524 downwards.
ACGCCAAGCCACTCCATGCCTTCAAGGACCCGCTCACGCACCCGCCATGCGTTCTCGCCGATGCCGCCGCAAAAGACGATTGCGTCGATTCCTTGCAGAACCGCAGCTAGCCCGCCGAGTTCGCGCCGAATGCGAAACACAAAATAATCGATCGCTTCGCGCGCTTCGGGAGCGTCCGAGGCATCGAGTTCACGCATGTCGTGAGAGACGCCGGATAAACCCTTCAGCCCCGACTCTTTATAGAGGAGGTTTGATACCTCCTCGGCTCCGAGTTTTTTCTCCTGCATCAGATAAAGAACGACACCCGGATCGAGTTGGCCGCACCGCGTGCCCATGGGCAGGCCGTCAAGGGCAGTGAAGCCCATCGAACTCGCGACCGATCGGCCGTTTAGCATCGCGCACATCGACGCGCCGTTCCCCAAATGCGCGACCACGACGCGTCTTTCAGCGTGAAAGGGCGAAATCTCCCTGAGCCGCGTCGACACATACTCGTAAGACAGTCCGTGAAAGCCGTAGCGTCGAACGCCCTCAGCATAATATTGCCGCGGCAGGGCGAAGACATCATTGACGAACGGATGACTGCGGTGAAACGCCGTATCGAAACACGCCACTTGTACCGATTCCGGCCAAGCCTCACGCGCTGCTTTGATCCCCGCGATGTTGTGCGGCTCATGCAAAGGAGCAAGAGGCACGAGCGCCTCGAGTCGACTGATCACCTCATTGGTGATCACCATCGGCGTGTCGTAGTGAACGCCGCCATGAACGACGCGATGACCGACCGCGTCTATCCTCGCGCTGGGGAAGGCTTCACCCTGCCAGGAGAGGATTCGCTTCAAAGCCTCTTCATGGAAAGCTGCGCCATCCGCCTGCGACCACTCGTCTTCACGAATGGTCACCCCATAATTATCCCTCACTTTGATCCGCCGCTCCTTCCCCGCCATCTCGGCAAGGCCTAGCGCAAGCGGAGACGCCTCGTCGTTCCTAGCTGCAAACAGAGCGAATTTGATCGACGACGAGCCGGCGTTCAAGGTCACGACATGGCGGGTCATTGGGCGGCTTCCTGCAAGGCTTCTTCCGCCGCTACCGCGCTTCGCCCCGTGGACAACCAATGGGCGTAAAGGGCTGCGACGGCGCAAGAGAACAGGCGGGACTGTTCGTCGTCCGCTCGACTCGTCAACAGGATCGGAACCCTTGCGCCGATGACAAGCCCGGCGCCTTCGGCCTGAGCCGCATAGGTGAGTTCCTTCGCCAATATATTGCCAGATTCGAGATTGGGGACGACGAGAATATCCGCTCTTCCGGCAACCAGCGAATGGATGCCTTTATTGCGGGCGGAAGTGAGGCTGAGGGCGTTGTCCATCGCCAAGGGTCCGTCGACGTCGCCGCCGCGAATCTGATCGCGCTCAGCCATCTTCGACAGAGCCGCCGCGTCCAGCGTCGACTGAATCTTCGGATTGACCGTCTCGACCGCTGAGAGAACGCCAACTTTAGGGCGTTCGATTCCTAAGGCGACGCCAAGATCGATGGCGTTCTGAATGATGTCGACTTTTTCTTCGAGCGTCGGGGCGATATTCACTGCCGCGTCGGTCACCAGCACAAGCTGTTTCAGCGTCGGCGCGTCCATGATGAAGACATGGCTGATGCGGCGGCCAACGCGCAGGCCTCCCTGCGACTTCACCACATGTTTCAGCAGCTCGTCGGTGTGAAGATGTCCCTTCATCACCGCAGCCGCCGCGCCCTGGTGGACGAGTTCAACGGCGCGCGCCGCGGCAGCGTCGTGACTGCGGGCGTCCTCGACGACGACGCCAGAAAGATCCGCGCCGCAAGAGGCGGCAACGTTACGAATTTTCTTCTCGTCGCCGATGAGGATCGGCACGATCAGCTTTTCTCGGGCGCCGGCCAATGCGCCGAGCAACGCATTTTCCTCCTCGGGAGCCACAACGGCGGTCGGCAGCGCCGGCAAGGAGGCGCAGGCGGCAAGCAGCCGGTCCATGTGCACATGGCGTTGCAGCGTCAGCGCCGGGAGCGATTCTTCGTCGATAGTCTGCCGGACGGCGGGGGCGAGCACCTCCGCCATCCCATCGACGAGGAGTTCGGACCCACGATGGACTCGGGTGCGCAACATAACTGTCGCGGGGGGGTGTAATTCTTCCACGCGAACCGAGACGAGGAGGGAGTCGCCGATATGGGCTCTGGCGTTGAACCTCAGGGTCTGAGACAGATAGCTCGTTCCGGCGCCTGGCAGCAGATTGCCGAGAACAGCGGAAAAAAGCGAGCCGACCCACATTGCCGGCGCGACGGCTTCCGAGTCTCGGTCATTCTTCTCGTCCGGGATGTGGACGGGATTGAGATTGCCGCTGGCGTGGGCGAACACGAGGAAATCCTCTGGCGCGACGATGCGAGCGATCGACGCTTCCTGCCCAACCACCAATTCGCTGAAGAGCTTGTTCGAGAGCATCTCTCTTCGCCTCATTTTCAAGCCGAATCTTGCAGGAGCGCGTCTCGGGGTTCGACAGGCGCCTGCGCGAGCAACGTCTCGCGCAGGCGGCGGAGCAGCCTTGCCGTGGTCTCGGCCATCTCCAACGGATCGCCGGCGATCTCCTCGACCAACGCGATCGCTCGCTGCCGATCGGCGATTGTCGGCACCATCAGTGGCAGCGCCGCAATGGCTGCTTCAGGCTCGAAGTCGATGATCAAAGTTTGCTCATGGATGATGGCGGCGCGGCTTTCATCGCCGAGGCTCTTGAACGGCTCTGTCGATCGAAGAATGTGATTGGACCGTTCGAGCCTGCTTTGGCGTACCGCGCCACGAGAACGAGCCATCAGGATCAGCATGCGAACGACCGCTTCGGCGAAACCGCCCTGTTCTATCTTCGCGAGCGCCGCCTCCACCTTCGGCAATTCGCGCAAGGTTTCGCCGAGCTTGGCGTCCGTCTTGGGCATGTATTCTTCATTCGTCCGCATCAGGAAAGGATTCGCGTAGAGACTGAAAAACATGAGTTCCTTGGCGGCGGCGCCGACGTCGCTCCAAAACTTCAACGTTTGCTCGATCAAGCTGGCGGTCAACGCCTCGCTTTTTAGGAAGCGGTTGGACGGATCCGCGGGCTTGCGCTCCTTGCGCACCGTCTCGGCGAAAGAGCTGATCGGGCCAACAGCCGGATTCTTGTCCGATAGCAGGTAGCGACGGGCGCGGAGCGGATGCGACCATACCAGCGCTTCCGCGAGGGCTGGCGAAGACAGCGCCTTGACGAAAGGACGCGCTCCGAACTCGTAAGCGTCGACCCAGAATTCCGATAGACGCGCGACCAAGGCAAAAGACTTCTCGTCGCCAACGCCGTCGTCGAGCGCACGAATATCGGCGATGCTTCTTTCTTCGCAGGACATGACGTAATGGGCGCTCGCGCCTTCGCCGATCTTCTTCTCGATCCGCATCTCATAGAGGCCAGGCGCCAGCGCTTCGATCATCTCGAGCGTCGAGACGATCCTGTCGTGCTGCTTCTGCGCGACCTTGGCGGAGACGAATATGCCCAGATGACCAATGTCCTCGTGGATCATGTAGACAATGCGCTGCCCGCGCGCCCGTATCTCCCGCTCATCGCCATAGACCACCGGAATCCAGTTCAAAGCCTGCTGCGGCGGCGTGATGTCGTCGCCCATGCTGGCGAACACAATGATCGGAGCCTTAATTTTTCTAAGGTCTACGGGGGCGCGCCCGCCAAGAAAGGCCTGACTGCCTTGAAGCCTATTGCCGATGAACAGATTTTCCACGATCCAACGGATCTCGTCTTCATTCATGAAATAGAAGGTCGACCACCACCGTTCAAAGCCCTTGAAGCGCGGCCCCTCGGTGTCCGCCTTGGCGAAGACGTTGTAATATTTTGACCACCAGGTGTTGTGCGGGTTCATCGACTCGAAATTGAGGACGAGATGCGCGCCGTCGAAAACGCCGCTGCCAATGTCTGATGCAATCACAGCAGGCAGCGCGCCAAACGCCAGGCCTCCCGAATAACGAAGCGGATTCCTTCCTCGGACGCCGGCCCAATAGCTCAAAGGCGCGCCGGAGGCCACGACTGGACCGGTCAGATCGGGATTGGTCGCGGCGAGCAGCATCGCCGCCCACCCCCCCTGGCAGTTTCCGATGATCACCGGTCGAGGCGCGGCGGGGTGACGTTTGGCGATCTCACGCACGAACGCGCCTTCCGCCACGCAGATGTCCGCCAGAGTCTGTCCGCGCTCAGGCTTGGGAAGAAAGATCACGAAATAAACAGGATGGCCATGAGCAAGAGCGACGCCGACCTGACTGTCGGACTTGAAGCCCCCGATCCCTGCGCCGTGGCCTGCGCGCGGGTCGATGATCATATAAGGCCGCAATGTCGGATCAGTCGTTACGCCTTCCGGCGGCTCGATTTGCACAAGCAGGTAGTTGGTTGGGCGCTCAAGCGCGCGGCCGTCGATCACGACTTTGAAGTCGTACACCAGAACGAGCCGTTCGCCTCCCTCCATTTGCTCAACGGCGAAATTGCCGACTTCTCGCATTATATCGAGAAAGAGGATCCAGCGTTGCCCGGCGTCGGTCACATATGCCAGGAACTTCGCAGGCAGATCTTGTGATTGCAACAGATCGCTACTCACCGTGCGCCAATCGCTGAGGCGCGCGCGCAAGTCGGCGCCATAGCTGGAAGCGATCTTCTCGAAATGCTTGCCGCTCAGCTCGATGAGAGATTGAACCAGCTCCGCCGACTTCGACAGATCTTCATTAAGAAGAGCGCCTTTTTGAGCAACGCCCGATTTGTCGTCCATTTCGAACGGAACGGCCAACTTTTCTGGCGAGACATTCAACATGGCGGGCTCTTTCCAAAGTATGCGCGCGCGGCGGCGCTCAGACGGGCGCACTTGCGCCTTAGGCGGCCGCCCGCTCAGGAGAAGCGATCGGCATCGTCGGCGTATCGCCATCGAACATCAGCTTAGCTCCGGTGCTTGCGACAATTGCGTCCACGCTCACGCCCGGCGCCCTCTCGCGCAACACAAGGCCGTCGTCCGTAGGCTCGATCACCGCCAGTTCGGTGACGATGAGGCTGACGCGCCGCGCCGCCGTCGGCGGGAGCGTCAGAGATTCAACTATTTTCGGCTGCCCCTTGGCCAAATGCTGCATCGCGACGATGACGCGCTTCGCGCCGGCGACGAGATCCATTGCGCCACCCATGCCTGGGACGATCTTGCCTGGCACCATCCAGTTCGCGAGACGGCCGCTTGAATCGACTTGCAGTCCGCCGAGAACTGTCATGTCGAGATGGCCGCCGCGGATCAGAGCGAAGCTCGTCGCGCTGTCGAAAGCGGCGGCTCCCGGCAGAGCCGAAATGAATCCGCCGCCGGCGTCGGTGAGGTGAGGATCTTCCATCCCTTCGGGCGGCGGCTCGCCGAAGCCAATAATGCCGTTCTCACTTTGAAACGCGACCGAGATTCCCGCCGGAACGTAGCACGCGACAAGAGTTGGCAGACCGATGCCTAGATTGACCAGACTGCGGTCGCGCAATTCCAACGCGACCCGACGCGCAATGATTTCTTTGGCGTCCATCACTGCGACCTCCTCACGAGATGATCGACGAGAACGCCGGGCGTGCGTACAGCGTCCGGCGGAATCACGCCGACGGGAACAATCTCGTCCGGCTCCGCGATAACGCAGTCGGCTGCGAAGGCCATCACTGGATTAAAGTTGGCCGCCGTCAACCGATAGGTGAGATTACCGAAATGATCAGCCTCATGCGCGCGCAGCAGCGCGAAATCAGCGCGCAACGGCGACTCGAGCAAGAAATTCGCGCCGTCGATCTCGATCACCTGCTTGCCTTCCGATGTGACGGTTCCGACTCCTGTCGGAGTCAGCACGCCGCCAAGACCGCTGCCGCCGGCGCGAATACGTTCAGCAAGCGTGCCCTGCGGAACGAGCTCAACTTCAATTTCGCCCGAAATCATTTTCTTCTGCGTCATCGGGTTCGTCCCGATGTGCGACGCCTTCACGTAAGCGACGCATCCCGCCTGGATCAGCTTGCCGACGCCTACTCCTGGCGAAGCGGTGTCGTTGCAGATCAAGGTCAATCCGCGCGCGCCGCGCGCCACCAAGGCGTCGATCACGCGTTCCGGCGAACCGACGCCCAAGAAGCCGCCGAACATGACGCTAGCGCCGTCGGGGATCATCGCCGCCGCCTTCTCAGCCGAAATTCCCTCGAGCATCTTGTGTTCCTCAGGCGACGTTGTGCAGGCCGGCGTCGACGTAGATCGTGTCGCCGGTCATCCCGGACGCGCCTCCTCCAACTAGAAAGGCGACGACCCGCCCAACTTCGGCGATGTCCACGAGTCGATGCGCCGGGCTGCGCGAAACCGCCGCGTCGACGAGTTCGTCGAACTGTGCGATGCCGCTGGCCGCCCGCGTTTTCAGCGGACCGGGAGAAACCGCATAGACGCGGACGCCTTTGTCACCGAGCTCCGCAGCCAAATAGCGCACTGTCGCCTGCAGCGCCGCCTTGACAGGGCCCATAACGTTGTAATGATTGACTACCTTGTCGGCGCCGTAATAGCTCATTGTCAGTATTGCTCCGCCTTCCGTCATCAGCGGCTCGGCGAGACGCGCCATTTCGATGAACGAATAGCAGGAGATTCGCATCGCCTGTTGAAAGCCAGGGAGCGAACAGTCAATCACCCGACCATGAAGATCCTCACGCGGCGCGAAGGCGATCGAGTGAATAAGAAAATCCAAACGTCCCCACTGGCCGCGTATCTGGTCGAAAACGATCTCAAGCTCGCCGGGATGCTCGACATTGAGAGGCATAATCAAGCTTGCCTCAATCTGTTCGGCGAGCGGACGGACATAGCGTTCGGATTTCTCGTTAGCGTAGGTCACCGCCAGTTCAGCGCCAAAGGCGCGTAGCTTAGACGCGCATCCGAAGGCGATGCTATTTTCATTGGCGACGCCGACGACAAGACCTCGCCTGCCACGAAGCATGTCGCCAATGCGACTTTGCGGATCCCAGACCTTGGGCAAGGGATCGGTAGGTCGTGCAATGTCGTCCATAAGCCGCCTTTCATGAGAATGAATGTCGCGCGACGCTGTCTCACCGCGTTCTAGATCGCGCGGGTTCCGATCAATGGATCGCGGCTTCTGGTCTCTTCAACGATCCCCGTCGACGCTGTTCACGTTAGGCCGAGTAAATGACATGGCCGTGAACTTTCGTTCGAGAAACGCACTTCGAGTTAAAAACTGATGCAAATTTTGAAGACAATACGCTCGGCGTCTTGACCGACGGCTAGTTCGACGCAGCAAAGCCTCTCATGCTGATCCATGCATTCTGGCGGACGTCAGAAAATCCGCGTCTTTATGCTTTTCAAGGAATTCCGCAAATGTCCGTGTCAGCCGCCGAAACCTGAACTGTTCAGCAAGCTTACGCTTTTTGGTCTTTTTCATCAAAGAGGACGGATCAAAAAATCCTTTTGCATTCTTCGCCGTGAGAACAAAAGGCGGTTGGCCTTCGC
>JBFXJV010000159.1:0-7952 GCA_050174515.1 Methylocystis sp. | reverse complement strand
CAATAGCGAACCGCCGCCGCTTTCGATCGATTCGACGCTGCGCAAATTCATCGATCCCGCGAAGCTGCCCGATAAAACACTTGAGGCCGGCGCGCTTGATAAAATCTACGTCTTGGACGCCTGGTTGAAGCGTCGATAGATGGAAGCTGCGTTGGAGCCGGAATTCGCTTTCCTGTGCGCGCTGGTTCGCCCGCATCCAGACCATCGCCGAGCGTTGGAGCTCGCCGGCGATGGTTTGAACTGGGCTCATGTCGAGCGTCTTTCGACGGCGCATGGCGTTCGGCCCCACCTGCTCAGAGCATTGAACGCATATCCCGGCGCTGGAGAATTCAGCGAACTCACCATCGCTCTTCAACGATTTTGGCGCGGGCATGCGGCGCGAAATTTATATGCAGCCGGCGAGATTGGCCGTATCGCAAATTGCTTCGATCAGCGTGGGATTGATTTTGCGGCCTTCAAGGGCGTCGCTCTTGCCCAAACTCTTTATGGCGACATTTCGTGGCGGGAGTTCAACGATATCGACATCATCGTGCGTCCGGCTTACCTCGACGCCGCTCAGTCGGCGCTCGAATCCTGCGGCTACCGCGCGGCGCAGGGGAGCGGCCGGGAGTGGCGCAGAGCGTTTCTTGGCTATCAGCGCCAATATATGTTCATGCGCGCGGATTCGACTCTGGCGGTCGATCTTCATTGGGATTTCTTTCCGCACGATTTCGCATTTCCGCTCAAGACATCGGAGATTTGGCGCAGACTGGATCATGTCTCGATTGCCGCACGAATGATCCCGACGCTCGACGACGAAACGCTCGCGATCTATCTCATCGGCCACGGCGCCAAGGAAGGCTGGAAATCCCTGGGCTGGGTTTGCGATTTCGCCGACTTCTATATGCGACGCCCCCACATTGATTGGGTTGCGCTGTCTCATCGGCTGGATCGCGGCGGCCGCGAGCGCCTCCTGGTTGGCCTCCAGCTTGCGACAAAGCTTCTCGGCGTCTGCGTGCGGGAAGAATTGTTGAACGGCGCAGGCAGCGACGCGAAGATCGGATCGCAATACGCCTTGGCCCTGCGCCGCCTGGCCAGCGCCGCAGCGCAGAAGGAGCCGCATGCTGAATTCTCGTTCGCCGGCCTCGAATTGTGCCTCGGCCTTAAAGAGAGAGCGCGGGCCCTATGGCTCCTCGCCGCCACTCGGACGGTGAGCGACTACAACGCAATTCCACTGCCGCAACCTCTCTGGAGGCTCTATCATTTGATCAGACCTTTCCGACTTGCGCTCAAGATCGCGAAGCTTTGGATCGCAGGTCGGGGGCCGAACGAACCGTCGCAAGGCGCGGCGCATCGCGACTCAAGGCGCGTTCGCCGCATTGATACGGTTCGAGACGATTTGGGCAGGGGCTAGCGTCGTGGCGCGTCATCATTTGCCAACCTCAAAGTCGCATTTTCGAGCGAGATTGGCCGCTACGGATTTGTTCTGGGCGGCGGCGGCGCCGGTGATCGCTCTCGCCTTGCGCGATCCGAGCCTTCTCGACCCAGGCGACTTCCCGCAAAATATTCCTGCGACATATCTTTATATTCTGGTCGCGATTCTTTGCGCGATTCCCGCTTTGCTCGTGTTTCGGGTCAGCGATGGTTTGAACCATCTGGTTTCCGTTCAGGACGCGCTATCCGTCTGCGGCGCCGTTGCGCTGGCGGTCGCGTCGAGCAGCTTCATTCTTTTCGTTTTCACGCGTCTCGACGGCGTCCCCCGATCGACGCCGTTGATTTATGGGTTGGCGTTTGGCGGCGGGTTGATGATCGACCGCGCGATCGCGACGCTCCTTCATCAGAAAGCGTGGAGAGAAGAGAAGCTCTCGGCTGAGGCGGACGCTGCGCCGCATGATCCGCGTCGCATCATCATGATTGGCGCAGACCGCTTCACGTCCCTCACCATCAGATTGCTCGACCATCAGCGGCCGCGAAGGCTCCAGGTCATTGCGGCTGTGGACACGCGTCCGAGTTTCGTCGGACGAAGCATCTGCGGCGTCAAAATCGTCGGGCTCCTTCCGGAGCTGGAAGGCATTCTGGAAGAATACGCCGTTCACGGCGTCGATATCGACGAAATCTGGCTTTCGGATGATGCGAGCGGCGTTTCGTATGATGCCCTATCGCAGCTTACGGATTATTGTGAACGTCGCGGCAAAAAATTCGTTAAAATTTCTCAGGCGCTCAATTTGTCGCCTTTGGACGGCGTGCGATTGCATCAATCGAGTGACGGCGCGCGCCCCTCGATAAGGGTTGGCGCCTATTTCAAGGTCAAACGCGCGATTGATATCGTCGTGTCGATCATCCTGCTTGTCATGCTCTTGCCGCTGACATTGACGGCGGCCTATTTGGCGTTGCTCAACGTTGGCGCGCCAGTGATTTTCTGGCAGCAAAGGGTCGGACGAGACGGACGCAATTTTCTTCTATACAAATTTCGCACCTATCCGGCGCCATTCGACAAAAATGGCGAAAGGGTTTCCGACGGTCAACGACTGTCGAAAATCGGCCGCATGATGCGGGCGGCGCGCCTGGACGAAATCCCGCAACTGCTCAACGTTCTGGTCGGCGATATGTCGCTGATCGGGCCAAGACCGTTGCTGCCGCAAGATCAACCCTCGGACCCGCGCATTCGCCTGTTGGTGCGCCCAGGCATCACCGGCTGGGCGCAGCTGAACGGCGGCAGGACAGTCACCGCCAAGGAAAAAGACGCGCTGGATATCTGGTATATTCGGCATGCGTCGTTTTGGCTCGATCTAAAAATCGCGGCGAATACGCTGCTGATCGCCGTCACCGGAGAAAAGATGAACGCTTCAGCCATTGCGCAAGCGCTGCGCTGGCGGGAGGAAAATCTGGCGTTGCACTCCGCCATCATTGGCGGCGACGCTGCAAACGCGATCGACGCGGTCGGGCGTCGTTCCGCCAAGGGTCATTGTTGAAGCGCCGGCATTTCAGGCGCCGCGGTCAGAGCGCCGGATTGAGAAGGTCGGCTCCCCAATTGAAATGATAGTTGACGCCGGCGCGGACGATGACGCCGTCGAATACGACCTTGGTCGCAGGGATATTGGCCCAGAGGAGGCCGCCCGGCGCGATGCGATTGGCGCTCGACGCGCCGCGGGCGCAGGCGCCCGCCGAGGTATTTGTCGCCTGGCTCGAACATGTGGTCGCAAGCGGCGACGACATGAGATTGACGCTGCCGAGATTGTAATAGAGGCCTTCCGCCTTGGCGCTCCAATTGTCGGCGAACATCCATTCGAGGCCGCCGCCCGCCGCCCAGCCGGCCATGAAACCTGAGTAGCCGGCTCCGCCAAACGCCGCAGGATTGGCGTAGTTCCAGGCCGGCGCGCCCAAATCATTTTGGCGCTGGATGCTCGACGTGTTGAAGTGCGCGGCCGAAGCATAGACGTCGCCAAAGGCGAGACCGCCCGTGCCATAGGCCAGGAGCGTGTCGGCGACCGCATAGCCGAGCCTGCCGCGGAAGGTTCCCATCCAGCGGGTTCCTGCGGAAACCGCGCCGCCGCCGATGGTTTGGCGGGTCAGCAGAAGCGACTCCAGCCCGCCGTTCTCCTCCTTGTCGATATAGCCCGCGCTTTCCACGAGAGCGCCGGCATAGGTGCCCCGGCCGCGAAAGAGCGTCCCCTGAAAATCGGCTTCGAGGCCGAGCACGACATTTGATTCGTCCTGATAATTCCAGCCGATCTGGCCGCCGCCAATGAAGCCGTTGCGGCTGACGTTGGCGAATCCGGCGTTCGCGCCAGCGGCCGCGCCTGGCAGGAACAAGCCCCACCAGGTCGCATTGTCTTCCGGCGGCTCCTCGTCGACGATTTTCTCGTTCCAGAGCCCGGCAAAGCGGTCGCCGAAGCCGTTGGGGCTGACACGGACGCCAGTCTTTGAGCCCCAGCCGTAACCCGCGTTGAGACCGGCATAGAGACCGGCCCATCTGCGAACGGCTGGCGGATCGGCGCTCGGCCGCGCGGGTTCATCGGACGCCAACGCCGTCCAGCCGCCGGGCTCCGCGCCAAAATTCCATTTCATGCCGGCGTAAAAGGCGGTCGGCGGTCCGACGGAGACCATCTTCGGATTGTAGAAATTCGCAAAGTTGATCGCGTCGGTTTCGAAAAACGCGCCGAAGTTGCGCGACCGCGTATTCGTCACATTCTCGATCAGCGCATAGAGCTGCAGATAGGGCGTCAGGTCGTAGGACGTGCGCAGGTTCAAGAGGCCGTACGGCGACAGCGTGCCGAACTGGTTGGCCCAATCGCCCACAAGATAGGGGCCGCTCGCATAGACGAAGTCGCCGCCAACCCGCCATCTCGGCGTCACCGAATAATCGACGCCGGTCTTGAAGCGGTGGTGCGCAATCGACGGCAGCGAGGCGCCGGGCTTGACCAGAACGCCGGTCGATCCAACCGCCATTACCGCGGGATTGCCCGGCGCGCCGAGAATGTTCTCTGAATTGAAGTAGGCGTCGGTCAGCGTGTAATTCACATAGGCCGACACGCGCTCGTCCGCATAGCGCATCGACATTTCGACGCCCTGACGCACCGTGTTTCCGGCGTTGGTGAAATAGCCGCGGCCGACGATATGGCTCGGAATGCTCAGAATGTCATCGAAGACATTGGTGCGGAAAATGCCTGCCGACCATTGAAGGGCTCCGGGGAAGCGGCCGAGCAGGTCGGGCGCTGCTTCGGCGGGCCTGAAGCCGCCGCGCAGGCCCATGTCGATCGTATTCGACGTCACCTGCTTCAGCGGCGGATCGGACACCAAAAAGGCGTCGATCACGCAAGGACGGTTCGGATCCGAGCAGCCGAGCTCCAGCGGCGTCGGGGCGCGGTTCGCGACCGAATAGCTGGCGAAGGCGGCGATCTGCGGCGTGATCTTGTAGGTCAGGCCGCCCATCGGATTGAGGTGGCCGAAGATATGGGTCGCGTTCAGCGCCGTGCCCATGTTGTCATACATCTGGACGCTGGCGCGGTTGAAACGCAAGCCGCCGGTGACGGTGAGCTTGTCGGTCAGATCGAGCGCGTCGAGCGCATAGGCGCCGAGGTAATAGTTCGAGACATTGAGACTGACCGGCGCGATGCCGGCGGCGGTATCGTTGGTGAAGTAGTTGAAGCCGGTGACCGTGTAATCACGGTTGATGATCCCGAGTTCCTGGTTCGCCTTAAAGCCCGTGTATCCGTGTTCAAGATTTACGCCGATGGTGAACCTGTTCGGGAAGCCGAGAATCCTGTCAGTGTTGTTGAGCTGCGCGGTGAAGCCCAGCGTGCTGATTTTTGTCCAGGTGCGGTCGATCGCGCCGAGCGCCGGACCCTGGATGAGCTCGTTTCCGGTATTGAAAAAATTTGGGACGTTCGTCGGTTGGTCGTCGTCCGTCGTGCAGAAGGCTTCGCCGCCCTCGCATTCGAACTCAGTCGTATTGCCGTCGACGCGCGCCTGATTGTAGCCGCGATAATGAATGTCGCCGAGCAGCTTGGTCGTCGGGCTCAAGTCAAACTGTCCGTTGAGGTCGAACATCATGACCTGATTTTTGTAGGTCTGCGGCGTCGTATAGGTCGAACTCTTGTCGCCCGCGACCAGCTCGACGGGCGCCGGTCCCGAGGCGCCGAAATGATTCGACCCGAGCGTCACATTGGCGTGAATCTCTGCGCTTTCGGCGCGATAGCCGACGTCGCCGTAGAACCGCTTGATTTGCGAGCCGGAAAAATAGCGATAGCCGGAGTCGCCCAACGCCTCGCCGGCGGCATATATGGCGAAGTCCGCGATCTTACGCCCATATTGGAAAACGCCCTGGCGGCGATTGAACGAGCCGCCGCGGATGTCGAGTTCCGAGCCTAGCCAGGTGAAGCCGTTCTTCATGTCGAGAACGATGGCGCCGCCAATGGCGTTTAGGCCGTAGAGCGGGTTGCCCGTCTCGATCGCGACCCGGTCGATGGCGACGCTCGGGATCAGGTCCCAATTGACCGTATCGCCCCACATCTCATTGATGCGCACGCCGTTCTGGAACACGGCGAGACCCTGCGGCACGCCGGCGTAGGGCGAAGCGACGAAGCCGCGATAATCGACCTCCGGGAAAGAGGGATTGCCGCCGATGTCGTTGATCAGCACGCCCGGCGCCGTGCGCTGCAACGCCTCGCCGAGGCTGAACTTGCGGGTATTGGCGATTTCCTTGCTGTCGACGACGTGAACCGAGGCCGGTACCGGATAGTTCACGAGCGGCGAGACATAGGGCTCGGGAGCGACTGGCGCGGCGGTCGTCACGCGCGCCGGGCCGGCTGAGCGCTGAGGCGCGGGCGCGGCGGTCGGCGCGGGACGGGAGGAAGAGCGCAGCGGCGTGGCGCCGACCTCGATCGTCGGCAGCGCCTGCTGGGCATAAGCCGCCCCGGAGGCGAGCGAGACGGAAAGCGCGATGAGAGATACTTGCTTTTTGGAACCGGTCATTTCTGCCCCGTGCGTTAACGTGGGCAGTTATACTGTCGGAAACGACGCTCCGTCCCTCGTCAGCAGGGCCGCGGCGCTAAAATTCCCCGGGTGTGGCATGCTTTCTACACTTCTGAAAAATAACGATTTTATTAGGATTTCATCCTGTCATGATCGGGAACTTTTCCCGACTCAAGACGTGTGAGTTTAAGGCTTCAACGGATCGGTTTTTTCAGGAAAATCTCGATGCCCCGCCCGACAGCGCGACCGTCTCCGCATTGGCAGGAGCGCGCGGCCTTACTCACCCTCGGCGGGGAGCTTCGAAGCAAGCAGCTTGTCGACGCGGCGGCCGTCGAGATCGACGACCTCGAAGCGCCATCCGAGCTTTTCGACGGTTTCGCCGAGCGTCGGGAAGCGGATCAGCCCGTCGAGCACGAGGCCGGCGACAGTCTCGTAACTCCTGCTCTCGGGTAGCGTCACGCGCAGCAGCTCGGCCATTTCGTCGACCGGCATCCAGCCGGCGAGCAGCCAGCTGCCGTCGTCGCGCCGGATCGCCTCCGGCTCCTCATCGCCCTCGTTGGACCTGAAGGCGCCGGCGATCGCGTCGAGGATGTCGGCCGGCGTCACCACGCCTTCGAAATGGCCGTATTCATCGTGAACCAGCGCCATCGGCGTCTCGGCTTCGCGCAGCACGTTGAGCGCGTCGAGCGCGTCGATCGAATCGGGCACGACCGGCGCCGGCCGCACATGGGCTTCGATATTGAGCGGCTCGCCGCGCAGCGCCGGCCCCAGCAATTCGCGAATGAGCAGCACGCCGATCATGTCGTCCATGTCGCCGCGGCTGACGGGGAGGCGCGCATGCGTCGTCTCGACGAGCTTTTCGCGCAAGACATTTTCCGGCTCGCTGAGATCGAGCCAATCGACCTCGGCGCGCGGCGTCATCAGGGCGCGCGCGGCGCGGTCGCCAAGCCGCAGCACGCCGGCGATCATCTGCTGCTCGTCGGCTTCGATCGAGCCCGCTGAATGCGCCTCGGCGACAAGCGTCTTGATTTCCTCGTCGGTGACGGCGGCCTGAGGTTCTTTCGCCTGGCCGATCAGCAGCAGCACGAGTTTCGTCGATGCGTCGAGCAGCCAAACGACCGGCGCGCCGAGCGTCGAAAGAAACGCCATCGGCGCCGCCATCCGGCAGGCGATGGCTTCCGCGTGACGCAGGGCAATGCTCTTTGGCAGCAATTCGCCGATCACCACCGAGAGATAGGTGATGAAGCCGATGACGCCGCCGTAGCCGACCCAATCTGCGGCGGGAGCCGACAGGCCAAGCGCGCGCAGTTCGTGGGCGAGCCGCTGACCAAGCGCCGCGCCGGAAAAGGCGCCCGCGAGAATGCCGACAAGCGTGATTCCGATCTGCACCGTGGAAAGGAAACGCCCCGGATTTTCTGCAAGCGCCAAGGCTGTGGCGGCGCCGCGGCGACCTTCCGCCGCCAGAGTTTTCAGGCGAATTTTGCGCGCCGAAACGATCG
>JBFXJV010000158.1:0-7959 GCA_050174515.1 Methylocystis sp. | reverse complement strand
CGCGCCACGCCAGTATCCATCGCCGCAAGCGCCACCGCAGGCGGGATAACCGAGATCAGGCGCGGGTCGAAGGGCGCCGGGATGAGATATTCGCGTCCAAAACGCGGCCTCGCGCCACGATAGGCGTTCGCCACTTCGTCAGGAACGTCTTCGCGCGCAAGTTCGGCAAGCGCCCGCGCCGCGGCGATCTTCATCTCCATATTGATCGTGCGCGCGCGAACGTCGAGCGCGCCGCGAAAAATATAGGGAAAGCCGAGAACATTGTTGATTTGGTTCGGATAGTCGGAACGCCCCGTGGCGATGATCACGTCGGCGCGCGCGGCGCGCGCGTCTTCCGGCGTGATCTCCGGATCGGGATTGGCCATGGCGAAGACGATCGGATTGTCAGCCATGGCGAGAAGCATCTTTGGCGTCAGGGCGCCTTTGACGGAGAGGCCGTAGAAAATATCAGCGCCTTCCAGAGCCTCGGCCAGGGTTCGCGCCTTGGTGTCGACGGCATGCGCGCTTTTCCATTGATTCATGCCTTCCTGACGGCCCCGGTAGACGACGCCCTTGGTGTCGCACAGGATGACGTTGCGCGGATCAAATCCAAGCGCCTTTGCAAGATCGAGACAGGCGATGCCCGCGGCGCCGGCGCCGTTGCAGACGAGCTTCGCCTGGCCGATGTCGCGTCCGGTCAGCAGCAGCGCGTTGATCAGGCCGGCCGTGGAGATGATCGCGGTGCCGTGCTGATCGTCATGAAACACCGGAATGTCCATGAGGTCGCGCAGTCGCTCCTCGATCACAAAACACTCGGGAGCCTTGATGTCTTCAAGATTGATTCCGCCGAATGATGGGCCGAGATAGCGCACCGCATCGACGAATGCGTCGACCTCCTTTGCATCGATTTCGAGATCGATCGAATCTATGTCGGCGAAGCGCTTGAACAGCGCCGCCTTTCCTTCCATCACCGGCTTCGCCGCCAAGGCGCCGAGATCGCCGAGGCCCAGGATTGCGGTGCCGTTGGTGATCACGGCGACCATATTGCCGCGCGTCGTATAGTCGAAGGCCGCCGAAGGGTCCTTGGCGATGGCGAGCACGGGCGCCGCCACGCCCGGCGAATAGGCGAGCGACAGATCGCGCTGAGTCGCCATCGGCTTCGAGGCGACGACGGCGAGCTTTCCCGGTCGGGCGCGCGAATGAAAGAGCAGCGCCTCCTTATCCGAAATCGTCGTGCGCTGCTCTCCCTCCGCTCGAGTCTCCGCCATATCGTCGGCCATGTCCGCCCCTTTTTGGTGTTGCAACGCAGCGTGGCGACCATAACCGGAGCGCGGTCGCATCCACAAGCGTCCTCGCCGCAAAGACTGGCGTCTCCGCCGCGGGCGCTTTGGAGAGCGAAAGAAGTGACAGCGACACGCCCGCCGGCATTCGCGTTACGGCTTGCGTCGAATATTGAAAACTAGCGGCGCGCCATCTTCGCCTCCGTCCGAGAGCACGAGCAAGCGATAGCGCTCCGGAGTTGAGTCTAACAGCGCAATGGCTTCCGGTTTAATGGGTTTGCCGCTCTTGTCTTTTGGGACGTTACGCAAATCGAGAACCGCAAGTTCGTTTGCCCGCCCCGCTCCCTCATATGGATTCTCGACTCGGAAGATCGAATAGTTTCGCTGCGGCTCATCGTCATCTGGGCCGACGAGCGCCAAGAGCGAATCGCCAGCGAACGTCAGATCGCGAATAGCGCGCTTGTCTCCTACTCGTATGCGGCCAACGCTCGGCGCCGCGGCGGCGCCCTCAAAGAGCGCCTTCGCGTCGACGCCGACAATCAAGGCTTCGCCGTTGATCGCTGGGCCTCGGAATCCGAAATAAAGTCGACCATCCTTTGCAGCGACGCCCTCGATGTTAACGCCTCGCTTGCCAGAGAGGTCTGGCCTCTTTTCCGGAGGATTTTCGCCGAGACACGCATTGGGCCCGGCGTGACCGGCGAATTCGGGCAGGCCCTCGATAATCTTCCATAGTTCGGGGCTGCATTCGATGGCGCTTGGCGGGCGCCTCGACAAGTCGACGTCGAAGCGTAGCACGACGCGATTCGCGGGCTGATCCTTGCAGCTTTTTCGCTTCACCGAATGCGAACCGGCGATGTAGAAAAATTTGCCGTCGGTTGTGGCGCCCTCGGCGTCGAATTCGTCGGAAGCCACGGGCAAGGCGAAGGGCGCGCCGATCGCGGCCAATCTGCCCTCGCGCATACCTACAAGAGCGGCCTCATCGCCTTCATCGGCCACGATGAGACAATAATCCGACGCGTTCGGCGCACAGACAAAGCCGCTAATATTTTCGTGAGCGTCGGCGTTCGAAAAGGCCGGCGCAATGCTCCAGCGAATCGTTGATTCTGGCGGGACAAGCTCGGCGGCAAGCGTCGAAGGGCAAAGGCTCGACGCAATGGCGAAAGCAATAAAACGCCTGGCAGACAAAATCATTCGTGCCTCCAAAGTTGATCAAGCAATCAATTTTGCGAGCACAATTTAGTCGTGGCCGGAGATGTCGTCCACATGCTAGTGGGCGCCCCGCGTGGCGCCTGGGCCGCAACGCCGCTACACTCGCGCCGATGAAACACGCCGCGCCCCCTTCCACGCCAGGACCCGACGACAAAGCGTCGGCGCGCGTGACGCCGATGATTGCGCAATATATCGAGATCAAGGCGGCGAACGCCGATTGCCTGCTGTTCTATCGCATGGGCGATTTCTATGAATTGTTTTTCGAGGACGCGCAGACCGCCTCGCGCGCTCTCGGCATCATGCTCACCAAACGCGGCAAGCATCTTGGCGAAGACATTCCGATGTGCGGCGTTCCGGCGGAGCGCGCCAATGATTATCTGCAAAAGCTCATTGCGCTCGGACATCGCGTCGCTGTCTGCGAACAGATCGAAGATCCCGCCGAAGCGAAAAAGCGCGGCGCGAAATCGGTGGTGCAGCGCGACGTCGTGCGGCTCGTCACGCCCGGCACGATCACCGAAGACGCCTTGCTCGATCCGGCGAGGCACAACGCATTTCTGGCGATTGCACGCTTGCGCGGCGATGACGGGCGTTGGCGATACGGCCTCGCAAGCGTCGATATTTCGACCGGCGCCTTCACGCTCTGCGCGCGCGAGGAAAGCGCGCTCGGGGCTGAGATCGCGCGCCTGGAGCCACGCGAAATCGTCGCCGCCGAAGCATTGTGCCGCGACCCTGCGCTTTCCGCTCTTTTCGAGGCGGCGGGCGTCCCGGTCGCGCCGATCGGCCGAGAGGTCGGCGTTAGCGAAGACGCGGCGCGACGCCTGATGGAGTTTTACGGCGTGGCGACGCTCGACGGCTTTTGCGTCTTAAGCGACGTCGAACTTGCCGCCGCCGCGACAGCGATCCTCTATGTCGAGCGCACGCAAAAGGGACAACGCCCGGCGCTTTCGCGTCCGACCAGCCTGCGCGAACTGACGACGCTCGACATCGACGCGGCGACCCGCGCCAATCTCGAACTGACCCGCACGCTCGCCGGCGCGCGCGAGGGTTCGCTGCTGTCGGTCGTCGATCTCACCGTCACGCCTGCTGGCGCGCGACTGCTCGCCGAGCGCGTCGCGGCGCCTTTGATGGAAGCGCGATCAATCGCCGCGCGGCTCGACGCCGTCGCCTTCTTCCTCGAAGGGTCGAACCTGCGCGGCGCGCTTCGCGCCAAGCTCGCGCGCGCCCCGGATCTTTTCCGCGCTCTGTCGCGACTGTCTCTTGAGCGCGGCGGACCACGCGATCTTGCCAGCGTCGGCGTCGCGCTTGAGGTTGCGCGGGACATCGCCCTTCTCTTCGCGCCGATTGATCCGCCGCCGGAGATCGCGGCGGAGACGCAAACGCTCTCGCGCGCCGATGTCGGGCTCGCCGAAAATATCGGCGCGGCTTTGAAAGACAATCTGCCGCTCGATAAGCGTAACGGCGATTTCATTCGCGAGGGCCGCGACGGCGAACTCGATGACGCGAGACGACTTCGTGACGAGAGCCGCAAGGTGATCGCCGAACTGCAGGGACGCTATGCCGAACTCACCGGAACCAAGCTGAAAATCAAGCACAATAATTTTCTCGGCTATTTTCTTGAGGTTCAGCCGGCGCATGGCGAAAGACTGCTGCGGCCGCCGTTCGACGCCACCTTCACGCACCGCCAGACCATGGCCGACGCGATGCGTTTCTCGACGCGAGAACTTGTCGAGCTTGAGTCGAAAATCTCGTCGGCGGCCGAGCGCGCCTTAGGGCGCGAAGCGGCGATTTTCGATGCTCTCGCCGCCGAGGTTTGCGCCAAGGCGGAAGAGCTGCAGCGTCTCGCCGAGGCTTTCGCGCGGCTCGACCTGTACAGCGCGCTCGCGGAAGTCGCCGAGAAGCGCGGCTGGACGCGCCCGGCGATCGACGCCTCGCTCGATTTTGAGATCGTCGGCGGCCGCCATCCGGTCGTGGAGGCGTCGCTTCAGTCGCAGGGCAAGGTCTTCGCCGCCAATGACTGTGATCTCGGCGGAACGGACAGTGGCCGGATCGCCGTGGTCACCGGGCCGAACATGGCCGGCAAATCGACCTATCTGCGTCAGAACGCGCTGATCATGCTGCTCGCGCAGGCGGGCTCCTACGTTCCCGCGACTTCGGCGCGCATCGGCGTCGTCGATCGGCTGTTCTCCCGCGTCGGCGCTTCTGATGATCTCGCCCGCGGGCGCTCGACCTTCATGGTCGAGATGGTTGAAACCGCGGCGATTCTGAACTGCGCGACGCCGCGCTCTCTGGTCATTCTCGATGAAATCGGCCGCGGCACGGCGACATTCGACGGGTTGTCGATCGCCTGGGCGGCGATCGAACATCTGCATGAAGTCAATCGCTCGCGCGCGATTTTCGCCACGCATTTCCACGAGCTGACGCAGCTTGCGAAGCGGCTGCCGCGACTCATCAATCTGACGATGAAAGTGACCGATCATGCTGGCGAGATCGTGTTTCTGCATGAGGTGATCAAAGGCGCCGCCGACCGCTCCTATGGCGTTCATGTCGCGCAGCTCGCCGGCCTGCCCGCAAGCGTCGTCGCGCGCGCGCACGCCATACTCGCCGAGCTTGAGGCGACAGATCGTCGCGCCCCGGTCGAGACCTTGATCGACGATCTGCCGCTTTTTTCGCACATCGCCGAGGCGTCGACGCCGAAAGACGCGTTGCGCGATGCGCTTAGGGAGATCGATCCCGATCAGATGACGCCGCGCGAAGCGCTGGCGGCGCTATATGAGTTGAAAAAGAAATCTTAAGCCTTTTTCCGGTTTCGGAGCGACGCCTCAAGGGCCGTGACTAAGTCGCAGACCACGACGCGTTCGACACACACACTCCATTCATGAGCCTCGTTGCGCTCTTTCGCCGACGCCATCTCGTCGCGCGAAACCGCAACGAATTGTCTACGCGCGATCAGCAAGCGGCGGCGCGACACTACTCAGGAAACGGAGAACGGTCATGATTCTCGTGTTGATCTTCGTCGGCGTCGCTTTGACGGCGGCCGGCGTGCTTTCGCTGCTTGACGTGCAGTTCAAGGCGAGCAAGTTGACGGCGGTTATCGCCTTCTTTGGAGGCTTGGCGATGGTCGTCGGCGCCGAGGCCGGATTGATCGGCTCGAGCTCCTCCTTCTTCAAGGCGCAACAAATCCAGACCTCCGCCTGCGAATTGGATGGCGAGTCGGCCTATCCGGAAAGCCGCCGCGTCGACCCGGATCATCTGATCCGCAAACATATTCTCGGCTGCATGGCGCGGGCGGGCTACGCATGGACGAGTGCGCACGATCACTGCAAAGAAGCGCCGCTCGCGACAAATCCGCTGTGCTATCTGCCGACAGGCGTCTTCGATCGCGCAGTGACGCGCGTTCAAGTCGCCTTTGAATGAATTGAGTTACGATTGAACGGCTGGGATGTCATTCCCGACGCGCGCAAAGCGCGCGATCGGGAATCCAGCGCAAAACCAAGGCTTTCGGATCGGCTCTGGATTCCCGGTCAGGCCTTCGGCCTGCCGGGAATGACACGGCGCAAACGAACGGATCAGCGAAATCCTTGTGAGGACGCGTTCTCTGAACACTATTGAACGTAACGCGCGAAGACGAATTGCGTGTCGCCATAGCGGCGCTCGTCTTCGCGCGACAAGCCTGGCGGCAAATCGATCCGTTCTTTGGCGCTTTCCTCGATGACGACGACGGCGCCCGGCATAAGCCAGCCGCCGTCGATGAGCGCCGCGAGCGCGGGCGTCGCGAGATGCTTGCCATAAGGCGGATCGAGGAAGGCGAGCGAAAATTTGTCGCCGGCCGGCGCCGCGCCGAGCTTCGTCGCGTCGCGGCGAAAGATGCGCGTCACGCCGCCAAGTCCCAGGGCCTCGATATTTGCACGCAACAAGGCGCGCGCCTCGGCGCCGTCATCGACGAAAAGCGCGCGCGCCGCGCCGCGCGACAAGGCCTCGAGGCCGAGCGCGCCGGCGCCGGCGAAGAGGTCGATGACATTGGCGTTCGAAACCGGATCGCCCAAGCGGTGCGCGAGAATATCGAAGACGGATTCGCGCAGCCGTTCTGATGTTGGCCGGATCGCCTGCGAGCGCGGACCGGAAAGCGCGCGACCACGCAGGACGCCGCCGACGATGCGCATGGCTTAAGCGCCGCGCGGTTTGCGCGGTCCCCTTGACGGCCCCTTGCGCGGTCCTTTGGGCGCGCCCTTGCGCGGTGCGCCTCGACCGCCAGCAGAACCTTCGCCTCGCCCGCCGCCAGGACTTTTGCGAGGACCCTTATGGGGTCCGCCGCTGCGCGCGGGCCGCGCGTCTTCCCCTGCGGAAGTCCGATTGAATCTGCGCGCGTTGGGCGCGCGGTCGCCTGCCGCAACTTCGCGCGCGCCGACGCGAGGCGGACGCTTGTCGGATCGCGACCGCTCCTGCCGCGTGGCGCCGGCGCCGCGCGCATCCGTTCGAGGCTCATCGCCACCCCGACGCGGCGGACGCTTCTCGAAACGCGCGCCGTCGCGATCGGGCGTGCGATAATTTCCGTGACCGCTCGCGCGACCGTCCGGCCGCTTCTCGAATTTCTTTGCGTCGCGCGGACGTTCGTCGCGCCCCTCGGACTCCCGCTCGCGCCTCGCGCGCATCGCAGGACGCGCGTCGCTTCGTTCGTCGAAGCGCGTCGCATGGCGTCGTTCAAAGCTGGCGGGCTCGTCGCGACGCCGACCCTCCTCGCCAGGAAAACGCTCGCCACGCAGCTGAATGCTGTCGCGTGGTGTGCTGTCGCGCCTTGGCCGTTCGGATCGCGCCTCGTTCCGTTGACGCGCGCCATCGCCGCGCATCGATTCGAAGCGCCGCGCATTGCGCGATAGACTCTCCTCTTGCGCCTTGCGCCGAACCGGGGTGACCCGCTCGACGGCGACGGCGCGGCCCTTGCGGTCGGCGACGGCGCCGCGCGTCAAACGCGCGCGGGGGCCGGCGTCGCGCCGCGCATCGCGTTCGTCGCGCAGCGCGGAGACATGTTTGCGCGGGCGCTTTTCGGCGCGCTCGCGAATCTCCTGCTGTTCGGCCGGCTCCTTCTCGCGCAGCGGCGCGGCAAAGTCGACGCCGGCGAGTTCGGCGAGCGATCTGCCCAATTGCTCGCGCAGCGTTTTCAAACGCACTTCCTCGACCGCGCCTTCCGCGAGATCGCCGAGTTGGAAAGGCCCATAGGAGACGCGAATGAGGCGCGTCACGTCGAGCCCAAGATGTGCCATGACCCGCTTGATCTCGCGATTCTTGCCTTCGGTAAGGCCCATCGCGATCCAGGCGTTGGCGCCCTGCGCGCGTTCGAGTCGGGCCTCAATCGGCGCATAATTGACGCCCTCGATCGTCACGCCGTCGCGCAGCGAATCGAGCCGCGCCTGATCGATCGCGCCATGCGCCCGCACGCGATAGCGCCGCGTCCAGCCGGTCGCCGGCAATTCAAGCGTGCGCGCCAGGCCGCCGT
>JBFXJV010000157.1:0-7973 GCA_050174515.1 Methylocystis sp. | reverse complement strand
GATGATGCACCGCTGCGGTGGCGAGCAGCGCGGGAATCGGAATTCGGTCCGGCCCCACCATCCGGTCCGACAGAATGATGATGTTATACCGGCCGCCGACCGCCTCCTCGGCGCGTTCGCACAGCCGCGTGATCGCCGCGCGCATGCCCTCGGCGCCCTTCTTGGCGTCATAGGTGACGTCGATCGTCTTGGTGTCGAAACTGTCCTCGACCGTGCCGATCCAGCGGATTTTTTCGAGGTCTTCGCTGGTCAGGATCGGCTGGCGCACTTCGAGGCGCTTCTTCTTCGCCGAGCCTTCATGGTCGAGAATATTGGGCCGCGGACCGATGAAGGACACAAGGCTCATCACCAGCTCTTCGCGGATCGGATCGATCGGCGGATTGGTGACCTGCGCGAAATTCTGTTTGAAATAGGTGTAGAGCAGCTTCTCCTTGTCGGAGAGCGCCGAGACCGGCGTGTCCGTGCCCATTGAGCCGACCGCCTCCTGCCCGGTGACGGCCATCGGGAAAAGCAGAAGGTCGAGATCTTCCTGCGTGTAGCCGAAGGCCTGCTGACGATCGAGCATCGACACGTCCCAGCGCGCCGGACGCGTATCGACGGGCTTCAAATCCTCTAGCTGGATTTGCGTGCGCGCCACCCACTCCTTGTAAGGGTGAGAGTTCGATAGCTCCTTCTTGATCTCATCGTCGGAGACGATGCGTCCCTGCTCCAGATCGACGAGGAGCATCTTGCCGGGCTGGAGGCGCCATTTAGCGACGATCTTCTCTTCGGGAATCGTCAGCACGCCCATTTCGGACGCCATGACGACAAGGCCGTCGTCGGTGACGAGATAGCGCGCGGGCCGCAGCCCATTGCGGTCGAGCGTCGCGCCGATCTGCAGCCCGTCAGTGAACGCCATGGCGGCGGGACCGTCCCACGGCTCCATGAGCGCGGCGTGATGCTCGTAGAAAGCCTTGCGGTCCGCGTCCATCAACGGATTGCCGGCCCAGGCCTCGGGGATCAGCATCATCACCGCATGGGCGAGCGAATAGCCGCCGCGCACCAGAAATTCGAGCGCATTGTCGAAACAGGCGGTGTCGGACTGACCCTCGTAGGAGATCGGCCACAGCTTGCTGATCTCGTCGCCGAAAAGCGGCGAGGAGACCGACGCCTGCCGCGCCGCCATCCAGTTCAGATTGCCGCGCAGCGTGTTGATTTCGCCGTTATGCGCGACGAAGCGATAGGGATGCGCCAGCCGCCACGACGGGAATGTGTTGGTCGCGAAGCGCTGATGCACGAGCGCCAGCGCCGAGACGAAGCGTTCGTCCTTAAGATCGAGGAAATATTCGCCGAGCTGCGAAACGAGCACCATCCCCTTGTAGACGATGGTCCGCGACGAGACGGAAACGGCGTAAAATTCGCGTCCGCCGTCGCCGAGCGCATAGATTTCGTTCGAAGCGGCCTTGCGCGCCAGATAGATGCGCCGTTCGAAATCGTCGGCGTCGGCGACGCCCGGACCGTGGCCAATGAAAATCTGCGCGTGATGCGGTTCGACCGCCTTCACGGCCGCGCCGAGATCGCTCGAATCGACGGGAAGATCACGCCAGCCGAGGACGACGAGCCCCTCCGCCTTGGCCGCCGCCTCGATGATGTCGCGCGCCTTGGCGCGGATATCGGCATCTCGCGGCATGAAATACTGGCCGATCGCGTAATCGCCGGCGGCGGGTAGCTCTATGCCGAGCTTCCCGCATTCCGCCTTGAAGAAATCATGCGGAATCTGCACGAGGATGCCGCAGCCGTCGCCGAGCTTGGGATCGGCGCCGACCGCGCCGCGATGGTCGAGATTGAGCAGGATGCGCAAGCCCATCTCGACAATCGACTTCGACTTTTCGTTGCGCATGTTGGCGACGAAGCCGACGCCGCAGGAGTCGTGCTCCTTGGCGGGATCGTAAAGTCCCCGCGCCGGCGGAAGAGCGGGATCGCGACCGAGCGGCTGCGCTCCGGCTTCAGCGTAATGCTCGGCGGCTTTCGTCATCTCGGCGTCTCCTCGACGGATTGCGCGCTTCTTCACGCGCGCCTGCCGCCCACTCATCGAACCATAAAACTGTCGCAAGCGTGACCGAAATCGTCACCGCCCGGATTCTTGCTCATCGCCGTCAACGCAGGCTCCGCAGCGGCGGTTGCGGATCCTCGCGTCCTCGTCTCGCGATTTCGCGCAAGGCAAGGGACGCGCCACCTTTGCGAACCCGTTCCATCTTCATGGTCCAGGGCGTCCCGCCGAGGGCCGACCACTTAAATGAAACAATGGCTTCCAAAAGTGAGCCCCGTTTTAAGGTCAGCATCGCTGACATATCTGCGGGGCTAACTTACTGCCAGATTTGCGCTGAAGTGACAAGCAATCCCGCGCCGCTTGAACGCTCCTTGGGCGCCTCGGCAGTCCAATGCTCGCCGCAATGTTGTCAGAGCATGCTCCCTCAGGCCGAGAGGGCTTGAACAAGGGAAAATCAATGCGGTCATTCGATTGGAAGGCGGGTTTGCCGTTTGCGCTGGCGCTGGCGGCGAGCGCTTCGGCTCCGCAGCACGCCGTCGCCCAATTCTTCTTCCGGCCCTTCGCCGGAGCCTTCCGATACCAGATTCCCGACGAGAGGCCGCCGGCCTTTGCGTCCCGTCCCGCCGTCGCTTCCATCCTCGGGCGCACGGGCTTTCAATTGGTCGGACCGCTCGGTCGTCGTGGCGATCAGATCGTCGCGACCGGCGTCAGTCGCCGCGAAGGCGAGATGCGCTTCATCATCGATCCCTATGAGGGGCGGATATTGCGCGCGGTCCGGCTCGGACCGCTGCCGAACCGCAGAGCGCCCTATGCGCCGCCAATGGCCGGCGCGCCGGGTCCGGGCCCGACCGGTCCAGGACGGATCGTTCCCGGTTTCGACGATGGGCGTGATCCCGAAGTCGATCTCGCGCCACAGGCGCCCGAGGGCGCGACGCTAAACGGCGCGCCCAGCGGCCCGGTGCAGCGCCGCGCCGCAGCAGCTAAAGTTGGAGCGTCGTCGAAGACCTCGCGCGCGATCACGCCGCCGGCGAAACCGGCGTCGCCTGCGCCCGACTCGGGTGCGAAGTCGGCGAACGCCGGCGTCGCCGGGCCCGCGAAGGAAGCGGCCGGCCAGCCCGCAACGGCCGCGACGGACTCTCAGTCGGCTGCGTCTTCGGCAGGCACGCCCGCTCCGTCGCAGGCTCCTGCCGTCGCCGAGAAGGCTCCCGACAGGGGCGTGACTCCCCCCACGGCGCAGTCCCTTGCAAAACCCGCCGACTCGGCGAAGCGAAGCGCCCCCGCGCGGCGAGCGGCCGCCGCGCGCGCCGCCTCGACGCGCCGGGCGATCGTGCCGCCGCATGTTTCGAGCGGGACCACCGTCGTGGCGCCCGCCGGGTCGGCGTCGCCGGCTTCAGGCGCAAAAGGTTCGGCCTCCGCCCCTGACGACGCGGGGAAGCCGAAGGCGGGCGGATAACAGAAAGGCGCCCGAAACGAGGCGCCTCTCATATTTCAGTCCTGATATTTCAGCGTTACGCGGCCTTCGACTCGACGATCGTCGCGGAAGGCGCGGCGACGCCGATGTCAATGCGGCGGGGCTTCTGCGCCTCGGGAATCTCGCGAACGAGATCGACATGAAGCAGGCCGTTGACGAGGCTCGCGCCGGTCACCACGACATGGTCGGCGAGCTGGAATCGACGCTCAAAGGCGCGCGCGGCGATGCCCTGATGCAGGACCTCCCGGCCCGCCGCAGGCTGCGCCGACTCTTTCGAACCCTTGATGGACAGGGTGTTTTCCTTGGTCTCGACGGACAATTCGTCGCGCGAGAATCCCGCCACCGCGAGCGTCACACGATAGGCGTTTTCGCCAGTGCGCTCGATGTTGTAAGGCGGGTAGCTTTGTGACGTCTCGAAACCGCTGGCCTGATCAAGCAGGTTGAACAGACGGTCGAAGCCGACGGTCTGACGATAGAGCGGCGAGAGATCGAACTGACGCATGACATATCCTCCATTTGAGCGACATGCGGCGCGCTTGCGTTACCGCGCCGCGCCTCTTTGCGCGTCCATTGCGGCCCGCGCTAGCCCCGATCTAGGAAGCAGAAAAGCGTCGTTCAAGGGGAGGCGGCGATCCGGCGCGAAAAGTCTCGGGCCGGCAGAGAATGGCGCTCCGGCGCGCGGAACGGCGATTCCAGCGCAAGGACGAGCTTGACCAGATCCGCCTGACGGGTCGCGCCGGTCTTCTGGAAAATGCTTTTGAGATAGCCCTTGACGGTTCCCTCGCTCAGGCCGAGCGCGCGCGCCGTGGCCGGAACCCCGCCGACCTCCGCGATCGCCAGCAGCACCGAACTCTCGCGCGCCGTGAGGCCGAAGAGTTCCGCCGCCACCGCTCCGCCGTCGTCCGAGACAGGCTCCAGGCGGCGGAGGAACAGCGCCGAGAGGCCATTCGCCAGCGGCAGCACATGCATCACGCAGCAGCGCGACTCGCCCCGCTTCACCATGATGGCGAAGGTTTCGGCGTCGGCGCCGCCGACTCCGGCGAGCGCGCGCTCCAAAGCCTCCTTGGCGCGCGGATCGCGAATCGTCAGCGTGTCGCCGACGACCGCAAGCGCGTCGCCTTCGCCGAGCATGTCGTCTGCGCTGCGATTTCGGTTAACGATGCGCATCTTGCTGTCGACGACAAGCACGGGCGGCGTCAGTTCGTCGAACAATTCCGCCAGCGCGGACGTGTCCGAAGCCGGCGTGTGATGCGCGATCGCGCCGGCGAGCAGCGGCAAAATGGCGCCGAGCCGCATCTTCGCTTCCGCGTCCGCTACGCCAGCCTTTTCGTCACGAAACGCTACGAACAAACAAACACCCGTCTCGGATCGGTGAATCACTCCGCCGATTACGTCTGCAAGTCCGAAGGGCGCCATCCAACGCTGATAGGCGCTGCTGCGGTGAAGCGCCTTGAGCGAGACGAAATCTTCCGATGAGAACGGCTGACCGATCCCAATCTCAGCCAACACGCGCGCCTTGACCGGATCGAGCTTGCGATGGTTGCGCAGATATTCGACGATCCACGCCTTTTCCGCATGCGTCGAATATTTGAGCTCCAGCAGCGCCGAAGCGCGATCTTCGAACAGAAGCGCCGCAAAGCGCGCATTCAAGGCGCCAGCGATCTCGTCAAGCGCATTCGGCCAGCATCGCGGGTCGGCGCCGGCAGCTTTGATCGCTGTAACGACGCGCGCGTCACCGTCTTGCGAATCCGTCATCTCTTCTCCCGGTGCGACCTCTCGCCACACCTTCGCAAAGCCGGTACCTGCGATGGCGCGCGCCGCGCGGCGAACTGTCGAACAGCCCTGGAGCCCTAGAAAAATCAGCAAAAATTCAAGGGCGCCAGTTCAGTACATGTTAGCTTCTGTGTTGCGCAACTGCAACAAGCAGAGGAATTTGCACATCGTCGCATAAACCCCTCCCAATCGGGGGGAAACGAAGAAATACGCAGCAAGTAAGTTCTCAAAAAACGAATCCAGCAACGCCATGTCACAAAGAACATCAATGAAGACCGCTGCGACCGACGCAAGACAGAAGGGCCTGCGCGCCTTTCTCGTTGCGACCCTACTGGTCGTCGCGGCATTGATGCACGCGACGATCGCGCCGCATGCGGCTTTGTCGACGACGTTCGAGCTCTGCGTAGATAACCACGCGCCGACAGACAATAACGCGCAAAACCAGCTGCCCGCGCATGGCGGAAAGGTCCATTGCGGCGCCTGTCCAATCGCGACGGCGCCATTCATTCCCGAAAAACCGCTCATTGCGCGCGTCGAGCTGTCGTCGACATCGCTGGCTTATTTCGACGCCTGGTCGTTCAATCCCCAAGAAAGGCGCCGTCCCGGAGAAACGCGTTCGCGCGCGCCTCCCCACCTCTCCTGACGAAACAGAATTCGCGTTGTTTCAACCGCCGTCCCCCGGCGGCCCAGGAGAACTGTTCCATGACTTTCACCGCTCTTTCGCGCGGCGTCAGCGCCTGCGCTCTCATGCTCGCGTCGGTCGCCGGCGCTGAGGCCCAAGTGTCTCTCCCCCAGATCGTCGTCGGCGCGGCGCAGCCACAGGCGGCGCCGTCCACGCCGCCGCTGGAAAAAGCTGGCGAGACCGACGTCCCGCAACGGGAAATCGTGGCGGAAAAGCCGCCCGAAACGGATACTGCGAAGCTTCTCGAGCATCAGCCCGGCGTGAGCGTGCAAACCGGCGGCGGCGTATCGGGTCTGCCAGCGATCCGCGGCCTCGCCGACGATCGGCTGAAGATTCTCGTTGGCGGCGTGCAGACGACGTCCACCTGCGCCAATCACATGAATTCGCCCTTGAGCTACACCGATCCCAATACGATCGGCCGGGTCGAAGTTGTGACCGCGGTGTCCTCGGTGAGCAAAGGCGGCGATTCGATCGGCGGCTCGATCCTGGTCACACCGAGATCCCCGGTGTTTGCGACGCCCGTCGTCACTCCGGTAATCGGTCCCGGCGGCGCGCCAGTATCGCCGATCGTCGCCGCGAGCCCCTACGGTCCCGTCCCCTATCTCCCGCTGCCGGTTCCGGGCACGCTGCGTTTCGGCCCGAACAATGAGGTGCTCGCCACGGGCGCGATCTCCGCCTTTTTCCGCGGCAACAACAACGGCGTCGGCGTGTCCGCCAACATCAACATGGCCAATGACCATTGGAGCCTGCTCTACAACGGGTCCTGGCAGAGGGCGACCGACTACCACGCCGGCGGCAATGGCGACAAAGTTCTCTCCACGAGCTTCATCTCGGAGAACCACGCGGTCACGCTCGGCTACCAGAACGACGGGCACCTCTTCACCTTCCGCGGCGCCTATCAGAACATCCCCTATCAGGGATTTCCGAACCAGCGCATGGATATGACGCGAAACCGCTCCTATTCGCTCGACGCGAACTATCAGGGCGCCTATTCCTGGGGCACGGTCGAGGCGCACGCCTACTGGCACCAAGTGTTCCACAAGATGGGATTCCTGGAGGACCGCTTCTACCTGAACCACCCGATGATCGCGCTTGGCCGCGACTTCGGCTATTCGGTCAAGACCGAAATTCCCTACAGCGAGCAGGATACGTTTCGCATCGGCAATGAGTTCCACGGCTACCGGCTGCAGGACTACTGGCCGAACGATTTCACCAACTTCCCCAATTTCGCCGCCATGCCGCGGCAATTCGCCCAGCTCAACATCAACGGCGGCCAACGCAATCGCGTCGGCACCTATGCGGAATGGGAACGCCGCTGGACCCCGCAATGGTCGAGTCTGATTGGCGTACGCAATGACGTTGTTTGGATGGATACGGGTCCAGGCCGCAGCTACACCCCCTTCACCTTCGGCAATCCAAATGTCAGAGCGGTCAATCTGTTCAATGCGCAAAGCCATGCCCGGACCGACGTCAATTTCGACATGACGGCGCTGGCGCGCTATGAACCCACGCCCGGCAGCCTGTATGAATTCGGCTATTCGCGGAAGACGCGCTCACCCAATCTCTATGAGCGCTATATCTGGCCGGTGTTCAGCCCGTTCACCGCGATGTTCAACTGGTTCGGCGACGGCAACGGCTATACCGGCAATCTCAATTTGAAGCCGGAAGTCGCGCACAATATCGCCTTCACGGGCTCCTGGCGCGACATGTCCGGCGCAAACAATTGGGACGCGCGGATTTCGCCCTTCTATACCTTTGTCGAGAACTACATCGACGGCGCAAGAACCGGCGGCACCTTCAACTCCTTCCCGGTGGCGAATTCCTACATTTTCCAGATCATGCAGTTTCGCAACTTCAGGGCGGAACTCTATGGCGTCGACGCCTCGGGCAGAGTCAAGCTGCATGAATCGCCCGAATACGGCAGGCTGCAAGCCTTGGGCGTCGTCAGTTTCGTCTACGGGCGAAATCTCGACATCGGCAATCCGCAATATTGTCTGCCGGGCAACGGTCTGTGCTCC
>JBFXJV010000156.1:0-7983 GCA_050174515.1 Methylocystis sp. | reverse complement strand
GCGCTGGCGCGGCCATGCGATGGAGGTCGGTCCGCTGGCGCGCTGGGTCGTCGGCTATGCGCAGGGCAAGCCGCAGTTCAAGGAGCCGGTCGAGAAAGTGCTGCACGATCTCGATTTGCCGACGTCTGCGCTTTTCTCGACGCTTGGCCGCACCGCGGCGCGCGCGCTCGAGGGCCAGTGGGCCGGCTATCAGATGCGGCATTTCTTCGACAAGCTGATCGCCAACATCAAGGCCGGCGATCTTGCGACCGCCAATGTCGAGAAATGGGAGCCCAAGAGCTGGCCCAAGGAGACGAAGGGCGTCGGCTTCACCGAGGCGCCGCGCGGCGCGCTGGCGCATTGGATCAAGATCAAGGACGGCAAGATCGACAATTACCAATGCGTCGTGCCGACGACATGGAACGGCTCGCCGCGCGATCCCGCGGGCAATATCGGCGCCTTCGAGGCGTCGCTGATGAACACGCCGATGGTCGATCCCTCGCAGCCGGTCGAAATCCTGCGCACGATCCACTCCTTCGACCCCTGCTTGGCCTGTTCGACGCATGTGATGAGCGAGGACGGGCAGGAGATGGCGAAGGTGAAGGTGCGCTGAGGAGAGGCTCATGACCGACATTTCGCGAATCGATGTCGCCGACTCTCACGGCGAAAGGGCCATTGCGCGGCCGACTGTCTATGTCTATGAGGCGCCGGTGCGGCTCTGGCATTGGATCAACGCCCTCGCGATTCTCGTCCTGATCGTCACCGGCTATCTGATCGGCTCCCCCTTGCCGACTGTCGCCGGCGAGGCGTCGCAGCATTTCGTCATGGGCTATATCCGCTTCGCCCATTTCACCGCCGGCCAGATTTTGGCCGTCGGCTTTCTGCTGCGCGGCTATTGGGCGTTCGTCGGCAACGAACATTCGCGGCAAATCTATTACGTGCCGATCTGGCGCGCCTCCTTCTGGAAGCAGCTGGCGCACGAAATCCGCTGGTACGCCTTTCTTGAAAAGGCGCCGATGAAATATGTCGGCCATAATCCGTTGGCGCAGACGGCGATGTTCGTCATGTTTACGCTGACGGCGGCGTTCATGATCGTCACCGGCTTCGCGCTCTATTCGGAAGGAGAAGGTGCCGACAGTTGGGAGGCGAAGCTCTTCGGCTGGGTCTTCTACATCTGGCCCAACAGCCAGGAAGTGCACACTTGGCACCACCTTGGCATGTATGTGATCGTGACTTTCATCATCATCCACATCTATGCTGCCGTGCGAGAAGACATTATGTCGCGTCAGAGCATTATCTCCTCGATGGTCTCGGGCGAGCGTCATTTCAAGGATGGAGCGTGATCCGTGGCGCGGCGCGTTCTCGTCCTTGGCATCGGAAACATCCTCTGGGGAGACGAAGGCTTTGGCGTGCGCGCCGTGGAGGCGTTTCACCGGCGCTACGCCCTGCCGGAGCATGTCACCGTGCTCGATGGCGGAACGCAGGGGCTTTATCTCGTGCAATATGTGCGCGAGGCCGACGACCTCCTCGTTTTCGACGCGATCGACTACGGCCTTGCTCCTGGAACGCTGAAAATCGTGCGTGACGGCGAAGTGCCGAAATTCACCGGCTCGAAAAAGATGAGCCTGCATCAGACCGGCTTTCAGGAAGTGCTGAGCGCCGCCGATCTCCTTGGTGATTATCCTTCGCGCCTGGCGCTTGTCGGCTGTCAGCCGCTCGATCTTGAAAACTGGGGCGGCCCGCTCACCGGGCCGGTGCGCGATGCGATCGATGAAGCCGTCGAAGCGGCGCGCGATCTTCTTCAGGCTTGGGACGTCGATTGCGTCCTGCGCGCCGAGCCGCTGACGCCAGAACTGGCGCTGCTTGGGCATGACATCGATCATCTAAATTACGAAGGTAAGAAAGACGCGGCCGCCGCCAGCGAATGGAGGGATTGAAATGATCTTCTTGCGAATGATCGTCGCCACGGCGGCGCTCGCTCCCGCTTCGGCAATGGCGCATCCGGGCGCGCATCCGTTTGGCCTTTCCGAAAGCCTCGCGCATATCGCCACCCAGTCGGATCATCTTCTCGCGCTGGCGGTCGCCTTCGGCTGGATTTCCATCGTCGCGATCTGCGCCATCGGCGTCGCCTATGCGAGCCGCAAGGCCCTGCGCGTGGACGATTGAGGCGGACGGAGCCAATCCGCCATGTGTCTAGGCATTCCGATGCGCGTGATTGACGGCGACGACATGTCGGCGCTTTGCGAAGGCGCCGGCCGCGCCGAACGCGTCTCCATGCTGCTGATCGGCGCGCAGCCTGCCGGCGCGCATGTGCTCGTCCATCTCGGCACGGCAATGCGCGTGCTCGAAGAGGAGGAGGCCGATTTGATCACAGCCGCTCTGGCCGGCCTCGACGCCGCGCTCGCCGGCCGGGCCTTTGAATCGCATTTTGCCGATCTCGTAGACCGCGAGCCGCAATTGCCCGCCCATCTGAGGCAGGACCAAGACGTCGGTCGCGATAGTCCTGAACGATAAGTTCAATCGCCCCGAACTGAGCGGCTGCAATTAATGCGCAAAGCGCATGGGAAGCGAGGCGATCGGCAAATCATACGGATTCCGGTTGATCCGTTCGCTGGGGCCGTGTCATTCCCGGCAGGCCGAAGGCCTGACCGGGAATCCAGAGCCAATCCAAGAACGCTGGTTTTGCTCTGGATTCCCGATCGCGCGCGTTGCGCGCGTCGGGAATGACATCCGAGCAGATCAAACGGATGTCGTATCATTCGGCGAATTATTCGGACAGCAGCTGGCCATCGGAGTCGAAGCGCATCTCGGTTTCGTCGCCGCCCATTTCGATCAGCGCCCGGCTGAGCGCGCCATTCGCGTGATATTCATAGTCATGCCGCAGTTCGACTTCGCCATAAACGATCTTCTCGCAACGCAGCAGCCGCTTTTCGGCGTCATAGCTTGCGCGAATATAGGTGTTGCGATGGCCGAGCGCTCCGGCCTCGATCGGCGAGACAAGTTTGAGCGGCAGTCTGACACCCGAATAAGAGAGAAAATAGCGATAGTTTGAAGCGTCGCCGGTCATCGCGTCTCCCATCATGGCGTCCCCCGTTTTATTATTCGCCATTCCCGCGTCGATTTGAGAACCTCTCCACTAGGGCGTTTCCCGGTCCTTTAGAATTCGAGCCGCGGCTTCGGCGATGAGTTTGGTTATTTCGATAGCGGCTTCCCGGTCTCTTACATGGAACAGTTCTTCATACAGCAGGCGATCGTCGAGCCAATCACGAAATTCCTTTTCGCTTGCCGCCGTGAATGTCCCGTCCTCGGTCACAAATCCGCTCAATGGTCCTTCAATCACATAATCGGACGTATAGGGCGAGGACTTTGCGCATTGCGCCCAGATGCGACCATGCTCATCGACAAAAGCCATTACGCCATGCTCTCGTTCATCAAGTTTCATCGCCGCCTCGTGCGCCGAGCGCCGTCAAAGGATTGACCGATCGCAGGACTGGAACGTTGCGCCTCCGCCCTCTCTGTCCCGCGCAAAGAGTCCGGCACGGTCATTGCTGGTCGCCCGTCTCAACGCGGCCTAATGTCGTCCGCGTCCGCAAATGAGACAATCAAAAAGTTGTTCCCACCCTTGCCGACGCGATGGTCGAGCTGAACCCGAACCAAGAACCAACAGACGAGCGCCGGATCGTTTCCGCCTCTGGGATAGCCATTCCCCGGCTGCTGTACGGCTCCGCCTGGAAGAAGGAGCGCACCGCGGAGCTTGTGGAATTGGCGCTGCGTTCGGGGTTTCGAGGCGTCGACACCGCCTGTCAGCCGCGGCATTACCACGAGCCGGGCGTCGGCGAGGCGCTTTCCGCAATTTTCAGCAGCGGATTGGCGGCGCGTTCAGAGATTTACGTTCAAACGAAATTTACGCCCTTCGCCGGGCAGGATCCAAGCAAAGTCCCCTACGACCCGCGGGCAAGCTTGACGCAACAGGTTCTGCAGTCGTTCGAGGCGTCTCTCCGCAATCTTCGCGTCTCTCAAGTCGACGGCCTCGTCCTGCATTCCCCCTATCCGGACGACAAAGATACGTTCGAAGTCTGGAGGGCCATGGAGGGGCTCTATGATCAGGGGGTCGTCCGTCAGTTGGGGGTGAGCAATTGCTATGAGCTGACGCGGCTTGACGCGCTGTGCCAAAAGGCCCGGATCAGGCCCGCGACGATCCAGAACCGCTTTCACGCAAAATCGCATTACGACCGGGAGATACGGGCGTTCTGCGACGGATGTGGGATCATTTATCAAAGCTTCTGGACCCTCACCGCCAATGTCGAAATCCTCAAGTCGTCCGAGATGACTGATCTCGCCAAGGAGTATGGGCGAAGCCCGGCCCAGATATTTTTCCGCTATCTGACGCAGCGCGACATCGTGTGTCTGACGGGGACGTCGTCAACGACCCATATGGCGCAGGATTTGTCGATCTTCGAGTTTCGCTTGAGCTCGGCGGCCTGCGAGACCTTGGACGCCCTGCTGCTCCGATCCGCCCCATAGGTTCGGCGCGCAGCGTCGAACCGCGGCTCGGGAACATGCGCACGGCGTCTGCGTTTGTTGGCCCGAGAATTGCTTACTGCGGCGAATGGACATAGCCCTCGCCGACGGTGAACGGATAAATTTCGGCGCGGTGGCGCCGGAAATCGATGAGCTATTGCAGCAGGGGGTCGCCGCCTACCGGCGCGACCGGGCGGCTGCCGACAGGCTCTTCAAGCAGGCGCTTTCCTTAAATCCCGGCGAATTGGCTCCCTATTACTGCCTGTACAAGATCCACACCTATATGGGCAGTCTCGATTTCGCTGCGGATATTGCGACGGAAGGCCTCAAGGAAGCGGTGAAACAGGCGGGATGGCCCGACGACGCGCGCGAATGGCCGGAAACGACGCATGCCCAAGACGGGCCGGGACGGTTTGCGCTCTACACGCTGAAAGCGCTCAGCTTCATCGAATTGCGCCGAGGAAATCAGGAGGCCGCGCGGGAATATCTCGATCTTCTGTCGAAGAAGGATCCCTTAGGCAGCGTCGGATGGAAGGTCGTCGAGGAGCTTGCGGACCGAACCGCATGAGCGCCAGGCGCGGCCATCTGGCCGCGAGCGGCGCTCAATTTACGACATTTTCATGGTCAATATTAGTCTGCCGGCGCCCGGTTGTGCATTGCAATTAAGCACAGCATGCGGTGATTTGTATGGAATTTGACCAAGACAGCAGGAAAAACTGGAGTCAGAATAGTTCCATGTTTCGCATATGCGAAAAGCGGCCTAGGATTGACGCGGCATGGCTGTTCAAAGGAGAACGGCCGTGAAAGGCGACAGCGCTCCCCAAGGCAGAACAGGCGCTTCGTCATCGAGCCCGACGGAACGCGGGACGGCTTTGCGGACGCCCTCTCCCGACGTGGCTCTGTTCGGCATTTACGAAATCTCCAAAATTCTAACAGCGCCGGCGCGCCTCGAATATGCGCTGACAAATGTCGTAAGCGTGCTCAGCTCCTTTATGGATATGCGGCTCGGCATGATTGTCGTGCTCGACCAGAAGGGCGATCCGGAGATCGTCGCAACCTCCGGCTGGGCCGACCCCGGCGGACGGCCCGCGATCGATATATTGCCGCGCAAGATCATCGACCGACTTGTCGCGACGGCCGTGCCGATTGTGATCCAGGACGTGAGCAGCGAACCTTTGTTCGCCGACTCTGTCGAGATCATTACGGAGCGCCTCGGCGACAAAGTTTCCTTCGTCGGGGTGGCGATCAAGGCTGATGGCGGCGTGATCGGAACGCTGTCGATCAACCGGCTCTGCGAGCGGCCTCTCGGTCACAGTTTCGACGGCGACCTTCGTTTTCTCACGATGATCGCCAATCTCATCGGCCAGACCGTTAAATTGCACCGCATGTTGTCAGCGGACCGCCAGCGCCTGTTGAATGAACAGGCGAGCCTGGAAAAGGCGTTGACCTCGCGGTCGCGAAAGAAATCGCGCGCCCCATCTCCGGAATTCGCTGGAATTGTGGGAGAGAGCCCGGCGATCGTCGATGTGCTGGAAACGATCGCGGTTGTCGCCAAGTCGAATACGACGGTCCTGCTGCGCGGCGAGAGCGGAACGGGCAAGGAATTGTTTGCCCGCGCGGTTCATGATCTTTCGCCGCGCAGGACCATGCCTTTCGTCAAGCTGAATTGCGCGGCACTGCCCGAGAGCGTTCTCGAATCGGAATTGTTCGGGCATGAGCGCGGCGCCTTTACCGGCGCGGTCGCGCAGCGTGCGGGTCGGTTCGAGATGGCGAATGGCGGAACCTTGCTGCTCGACGAAATCGGGGAGATTTCCACTGCGTTTCAGGCCAAGCTGCTGCGCGTGCTGCAGGAAGGCGAATTCGAGCGCGTGGGCGGCACGCGCACGCTGAAGGTGGATGTGCGCCTGATTTTCGCGACGAACAAAAATTTGGAGGAAGCGGTCGCAAAAGGCGAGTTTCGCGCCGATCTCTATTACCGCATCAATGTGGTTCCGGTATTCCTGCCGCCGCTCCGCGAACGTCCGGGAGACGTTGCGCTGCTCGCCCAGAAGTTTCTCGATCGGTTCAACGCCGAAAACGAGCGTAGCCATGTCTTTTCCGCGAGCGCCATCGAAACGCTGCAGCGCTGTTATTTCCCCGGCAATGTGAGAGAGCTGGAGAATTGTGTGCGTCGAACCGCCACTTTGGCGCATGACGACAGCGTCATCGGCGAGGATTTTGCCTGCGCTTCGGGAAAATGTCTCTCCGCGCTATTGTGGACGGGGAGCGGCAGCGGAGCCTATCGCGGCGCTCAAAACCCGGGGCAGCATTCGGCGGCGATCACGCCGGCAAAGGCCGCTGACAGAGAGATTAACCTTGGCCTTCCGGGCGGACAGACGTCCACGTCGAAGCACGACGAGTTCACGTCGACATCCGAACAGGACGAATTCAACGATGGCCCCGGCTATCCGCCGGTGCGACGGATGATCGACAAGGACAAGCTGATTGAAGGGATGGAGAAGGCCGCCTGGGTTCAGGCCAAGGCCGCCCGTCTTCTTGGGTTGTCGCTCCGTCAGGTGAATTACGCGCTCAAGAAATACAATATTGAAGTCAAGAGGTTCTGACATAAGGGCATGGACCGGTTTGAGTGGGGCGCCCATCGACTCTTGTCAGTCGAACAACAAACATTTGTCGAAAACATTACGATCCTGGCGCGATTTTTCGCCGATCCTTGCGCATTATGCGTGGTCACGTCTGGCACGCGAATTGAAAGCTGGGGATTGGCATAGAACCAGCGAGGAGTCGCGCCATGGCCTATAAGATTGTCGCGTCGCAATGCACGGTGTGCGGCGCCTGCGAGTTCGAATGTCCGAACGCCGCGATTCGGCTGAAGAACGACATGTATATTATCGATCCCAAAAAATGCACCGAATGCGAAGGGCAATTCGACACGCCGCGCTGCGCGGAAGTTTGTCCGGTGGAAAACACCTGCGTGCCTGCTGGCTGATCGCCGGATTGAGAATGGCGCGGTTCGACGAAGCAGGTTGCGGATTGGCTCGGCGAACCGATGTTCCATCGCGATAGCCCACGCCGAAATTGGCAAGCAAGGGCGTTGCGAACTGGGTCGGATTTATATGCGCATGGCGGCGCACGGCCTATCGATCTTTTCCTCGCAGCCGATCCGCTTGACGCCGTCAAATAATAGAAGCCTTCTTTTTGCGGCGCGGCGACCGGCGCCGCCAATATGCCGGTCTCTTCTTCACCTCTGCGTCAGGAGAATGAGCCGGATATCCCAGCATGCGCCTTAACGCGCTACGCCGCGAACGACGATCCAACGCGCAGCTGCGTCGTCATTGCGCGGCTGTGCGAACAGCCAAACGAAAACTGACGATGAAGAGAAAGGGGCGCCTGCGATTAATCGGCCGGCCGGGCGCGCCTGCCTCATGCGTGGAGATCCAGTATTACGCATTCGGCGATAGGGGCGCGTTCTTCCTCGACCAAGCC
>JBFXJV010000155.1:0-8012 GCA_050174515.1 Methylocystis sp. | reverse complement strand
AGCTCGCGGCGCAGGGCATGGGCGCCCTCCTCCGCGCCAAGACCGGCCTGCCGCTCGCGACCTATTTTTCTGCGCTTAAGCTCCGTTGGCTCCTTGACGAAAGTCCCGGCGCACGCGCGCGCGCAGCTCGAGGCGAAGCGCTTTTCGGCACGATCGATTCCTGGATCGTCTGGAATCTGACCGGTGGGCCCCGCGGCGGCCGACATATCATCGACGCCACCAACGCCTCGCGCACGCAGCTGATGAATCTCGAAACGTTGAGCTGGGATGAGGAGCTTGTGCATATTTTGGACATTCCGCCCGCCTGCCTGCCAAAAATATGCTCCTCGAGCGAAGTCTATGGCGACTGCGTCGGCGCGCTCGCCGGCGTTCCGCTCGCCGGCGCGCTCGGCGACCAGCATGCAGCTC
The DNA here is from genome assembly GCA_050174515.1 of Methylocystis sp. Taxonomy (GTDB): domain Bacteria; phylum Pseudomonadota; class Alphaproteobacteria; order Rhizobiales; family Beijerinckiaceae; genus Methylocystis. The sequence continues at coordinate 7,604 of JBFXJV010000155.1, read as the reverse complement.
TCCTCGGACAGGCTTGCGTCAAGACCGGCGACGCCAAGAACACTTACGGCACCGGCTGCTTTCTCCTGATGAATGTCGGCGAGACGCCGCGCGTCTCGACCAAAGGACTGCTGACGACGCTGGCCTATAAGCTTGGCGACGCCAAACCCTGCTTTGCGCTTGAAGGCTCGATCGCGATCGCCGGCGCCCTGGTGCAATGGCTGCGCGACAATCTCGGGATCATAAAGGAGAGCAGCGAGATCGAGGCGCTGGCGGGAAGCGTGCCCGACAATGGCGACGTCTATTTCGTGCCCGCCTTCTCCGGGCTTTTTGCGCCGCGCTGGCGGGGCGACGCGCGTGGGCTCATCGCCGGGCTGACGCGATTCTCCAATAAGGGCCATATCGCGCGGGCGGCGCTCGAGGCCGCTGCCTTTCAGTCTCGTGAAGTGCTGGCGGCGATGGTCGCGGACGCCGGCGTCGAGATCGGCGCGCTGAAAGTCGACGGCGGCATGGCGGCGAACGACCTGTTGATGCAGTTTCAGGCCGACATCATCGACGCGCCGGTCATTCGACCGCAACAATTGGAACTGACGGCGATCGGCGCCGCCTATGCGGCAGGGCTCGCGGTCGGGGTATACAAAAGCTTGGACGACATCGCGGCGCATGCGCGCGAGTGGCGTCGATTCACCCCCGAAATGTCGCCGCAGGAGCGCGCGCGGCTGATCGCCTCCTGGGAGAAGGCGGTCGAGCGTTCGCTGGGCTGGGCGATCTGACCGGCGCTAATCGAAATCGACGCTCAAACCGTGTTTTTCGAGCTGTCGTTCGACAGCGTCGAGGATTTTGTGCAATTCCTCGATTTCGATGGGGGTTTCGTCATCGGGCGGGTCCCAATGATCGAGATCGTCGAGACGCACGACGAAATCGGCGTCTTCCCCCGATTCGGCGTCGGGCGGCGCGGCGGGAATGGTGAGCGTTTTCCCGGCGCGACGCACGCGAATCGCGCCCTCCGTCACCTCAACCTGATAGCCGCCTGAACGTCGCGCCATGGCTCCCCTTTCAGCCTTGCGATAATTCACGCATCGACAAGCCCGGCGCGAGCGGCGGCCTTGCGCATGAGCGTCGGCAATCCCTCTTTATCGAGATTGGCGCGCGCCGCCCAGCGGCAATCTGAAGGCGCCGATCTGGCGCGCGTATGCGCGATGAACACTGTCGCCTCCAAAGCAAAATGCGTGAAAACATGCGTCACCGGCCGTTCGAGCGCCCGCCAGCGCGCCGCGCAAGGCGCGAAGCCAGCGAATGCCGCGGCCGGGATATCCTGCGTCAATGGCGTCGACGGAAAGGCGTTCATGCCGCCGAAAAGCCCCTTGGGCGGCAGCCGGCGCAGCAAGGCTTCGTCGCCGCGCCGGAGAATAAAAATTGCGCCGCGGCGCCTGGGCTTTTGGGGCTTGGGCGCGCGCGCCGGATAGTTGAGCGGCGCGCCAAGGCGCCGCGCCGCGCAGAAGGACGTGAGCGGACAGGCGGCGCAGTCGGGGCTTTTCGGCGTGCAAACCAGCGCGCCGAGCTCCATCAGCGCCTGCGCTGAATCGCCCGCGCGCGAAGGCGTAGCCAGGGCAGCGGCCTTCTCGCGAATGAGCGGCGCGACCTTGCGCGGCGGCGCGTCGATCGCATGGAGACGGGCGACGACGCGCTCGACATTGCCGTCGACGGCGACGCAGGGCTGATCGAAAGCGATGGCGGCGATCGCCGCCGCCGTATAGGGACCAACGCCCGGAAGGCGCCTCAGCGCCGCTTCATCTTTGGGAAATCCACAGGAAGATTCCGCGACGACCCGCGCGCAGGCGTGCAGATTGCGGGCGCGCGCGTAATAGCCGAGCCCCGCCCATTGCGCGAGAACCTCGTCGAGCGACGCGCCCGCCAATTGTTCGACCGTCGGCCATCGCGACAGGAATGCGACGTAGCGGTCTTTGACCGTGGCGACGGTCGTCTGCTGCAGCATGATTTCCGAAAGCCACACCTCGTAGGGGTCTGGCGTCTCGCCGCGCCGCGCGCGCCAGGGCAGATCGCGGCGCGCGACGTCGTACCAGGCGACGAGCGCCTCCTCCGGTTTGGTCAATTTCGCGCGCGGCTTTATCATCAGAGCGATTGATAGGGGGCGAAGCCTCGCCCTCGCAAGGAGGCGGCTTAGCCGCAAACTCAATGAGCGCTCCCTCGCGCGCGAAAGGTTTAAGAGCGCGTCCGCTCGCGGAATATGTGCTGCGCGAACTCGACCCGCTCGTCGCCGTGCGCGGCTTCAGCGAAGCCTCGCTGCTGATGTGCTGGCGCGAGATCGTCGGCGCCCGAATTGCGCGAATCTGCGCGCCCGCCGCTCTGCAATGGCCGGTGCGGGCGCGGGGCAAGGCGAGCGACCCGGCCGCGCCGAAAAGCCGGGAAAAAACCCCGCGCGAGCCGGCGACGCTGGTGCTGCGGGTCGACCCCGGCTTCGGACTTGAGGCGCAGCATTTCGCCCCGATCATCATCGACCGGGTGAACGCCCATCTCGGCTGGCGCTGCGTCGCGCGGATCGCGATGCGGCAGGAAGAATTGACCCCCGCCGCCGGGTCGCCGCCGAGGATCGGCCGCCCGCCTCCCGCCGACGCCGCCGCTCGCGCCCGCGCCGTCGAGGCGACCGAGGGCGTCGCCGAAGAGGCCCTGCGCGCGGCGCTGATCAGGCTCGGCGAACGCGCTCTCGCCGGCGCAAACCGCCCGCCCGGCGACGCTTGACCGCGCGCTTTGAAAGGCCTTTGCAAAGGCTTGCAATCGCGAGCGCATGCTTTTAGGTAAACTCCGCTTCATGCCGCCATAGCTCAGTTGGTTAGAGCACCAGATTGTGGATCTGGGGGTCCCCCGTTCGAGCCGGGGTGGCGGTACCAGAACCTTCAACGTCATAACAATAGAAACTGGCGGTACGCCACCCTGCTTGGACGCTTCGATAAGCATCCGGTCAGCAGAATAGGCGATTTGACTCGCCTGGCGGAACGCCAATCGATTGAAGCGTGCGCGCCGTAAAAATCTCGCTGCCCCTTCAGCACGAAAAAGCCCGGTCGTCGCCGGCCGGGCAGAGGTTTTGCGGTTGAAAGGATCGTCGCCTGTTGGCGGGCGACAGGCGGATTCGTAGGAGGGCCAAGCGACGTCCGCAAGCTCGAACCAGATGCGATAGTTAATGCTATGCTACCGACTGTTCTATGGCAGAGGAGGCTGGAGAAGTGCGGAAATTTGTGCGCTCATACATTCTCATCGCTCTGACCGCCATTACGAGCAGCGGCGCTTGCGCGGGCGAATTGCCCGATTTCAAGGTGTGCCAGAGCACTTATGCGCTGTGCACGACTGCGCGATGTGCGCCTGTTTCCCGCGCCAAGGGCGTCCTGTCGTGCGCATGCGACGTGAAAACCGGCTACTCGCTTGGGCTGGAAGCTTGTAGGGATCCAACCGAAACCAACGAGGGCGTGCAGATCAAGTCACGCTATTTTCCGGTTAAAAGCTACGCGGTTTGCGCCAATGCGAGGCCTTGGGCCTTTTGCCTGGACAAGCCTTGCGTCATTGATAAGAGCGATCCGACCAAGGCCTCATGCACGTGCGAAAGCGTGAAGCGTCAGGGGCCTTACGTTATCGTCACAGACGCCTACACGCCTAAGACCTGCAAGTCCGGGATCATATCGTCCGCGACGGTAACCCAGATTACTCAGGCCACGGATTTTCTAAAGAACAGCGCCGAGCTGAAGCCGTTCGACATTAAAGTGTTGAACAGCGCGAAGTGATTCAAAGCGTCGGCCGCCGGCTACAGGCGCGAGCTTGGCTGTGCGAAGCTTTGATCGATCAGGGGAGCTCCCTTTGGAGATCGATCGCTTCAAACGGGAGGCGCATATCTCCAAGTGATGATGAGCCAGAAATCCGACGGCCCGAAACCGTTGTCCGAACGGCTCGTGAGGGACAGGGGGCGCGCGACGCGTCGGCATTATTTAGCCAAAGTTCAAGGCAGTCAGCCTCGGAGGATGAGGCGGGGACAATGACTTGGCGACGAAGGCTTCTGGACAGACCGCCGGAGCGCGATCCGCGGCCGATCTATGTCGCGGCCTTCGGACTGCTGATGTCGGTCGCGAGCTACGCCATTCCCGACGAGCGCTTAGCGGGCGCCTTGTTCGGCTCCGGCCTGATCACGGCGGCGTTCTGCGTGGTCTACTGGCTCGCCAATCCGACCGGCGGCGCGGATTGAGCGGGTCCGTCGAGGTCCTCTGATAGAATTCTGGCTGCTCCATTCGCTGGACCTGTCATTCCCGGCAGCCGAAGGCTGACCGGGAATCCAGGGCAACTTTCATGATGCTTGTTGTGACTCTGGATTCCCGATCGCGCTTCGCGCGTCGGGAATGACATCCAAGCGGTTGCCAGCCTACAGCAGATTGCCCTCGGAGATCGCGCGAAGGGCGAAGCCGAGCGCGATGATTCCCCATCCTTTGAACAGAAGATCGACGCCCAGAAATGTTCCGATCGCCCAGAGGCCGGTGAAGGGCCAGCCAGTCACCAGCAGCGCGCCGAGAATCAGCGCGACGCCGCCCTGAATGAGATACATCCAGAGCCCTTCGATGTGGGAAGTGAAGGCGAAGCCGATGATGAGCAAGCCTTCGGCGATGAAATAGAAGCCGATGAGCAGCGTGATCGCTTCGGCGCCCATCGCCGGCCGCGTCAGAAGCATGATTCCGACGATCGCCAGAAGGACGGCCCAGAGAACATGGACGAAAAAGTCGGTCCACAGGCCAGCGGTCGTAAAGGCGAAGATGAGGACGGACACGGCGCTCACGACGAGCAGGACGCCGAAGAACCCCACCGTGACGATGGTCGCCATCCTGGCGCGCAGGATCGCGATGATTCCGAGCGCTCCGACCAATATGCCAAGGGCGATGACCCAGCCCCAATGAACGGCGAGGACGTCGGGGGCGACTGAAACGAAAGAGTCAAACTGGCGCTGCATCTATGACACCCGTGGCATGGTTGCGAAAAGCCGATCTTTGCCGATCGACGGCAAATAGCAAGCCGATAATTGCGATGAAGCGATTTAACGCAGAGCGACGTTCTGTTTTGCCGAACTCTCGAATAAATTGTCCCGACTCGCGTGATTGAAAAAACATGGAAGCCGAGCGCAGTTACGAGCCGTTGACCGATGACGATCTCGCGCGGCTCGGCGGGATCGCGCAAGACGTGTTGCGCAACAGGGTTTTCCGAACGCCCGTGGGGCGGAGATATGAAGACCGGCTCATAATGCTGGCGCTCTGCCAGGGCGCGGCGCAGCATTATCTCGACGGCGTGACGGGCGTCAAAGATCTCGATGTCTGGGCCTTTTTTCGCGGCGGAATCGAGAAACCCTTTCCCTGGCGCGCGCGTTGGAGCGCGGACTTCGGCGTTTCCCGGCTCGGCCGCCATCCGGCCGATGAGGGATATCTGGGGCGCCGCGTCGATTTGATGGGCCGCTCGATTCCAGTGATCGATACCGACGGCGAAGACGCAGTCGCCGCCTGGCTGCATGGCTGCAGCAAGAGCGCGAGGCTTCTCGTAAAACGCCCGGTGATCGGGCTTTTTCCGCAGGCGCTTTTTGCAACGCCGCTCTGGTCGCCGGCATCGCCGGCGTAAACGGCTCGTCGCCTGACGCTCTTCGCCGCGCTGCGGGAGCCAGACGCGCGGCGCTTGCGCCGGAGGCTCAAGACGCGTTTCCTGGCGGCCGAGCGGTTCGGGAGCGGGAAAGGCACATGAAATTCTTTCGATCGGCAACCTTTATCGCTGTTCTGTTCTTCTCGGTCGCGGCCGCCGGCGCCGAGAAGAGCCGCTCGGTCATTCCACTTAACTTGATCGAGGGCGAATATCTCGGCGGGCGGATATATCTGCAAGTCCGCATCGGCAATGTCATCGGGCCCATGCGCCTTGACACGGGAGCCTCGAGCACGCGCATCAGGCTCGCGCCCTGGAACAGGGACATGCCGGTTCTCGGCGAAAGCGTCTCCACCGGAGCGTCAGGCGCGACAATGCAATGCGATGACGTCGAAGCGCCAAAGGTCGAACTCGTCGCGAATGAGGGTAACAATGTCGCGCGGATCAACTATGAGATCGCGCGCTGTCCGACGGTCGGCGGCGACGACCTCTTGGGGCTCGATTTCTTCAGGGGCGCTCGCTTCGGCCTGGATATGGATCGCCGCGAGCTTGTCTTCTTCGGCGACATGGCGGCGAACAGCCGGCCTAAGCCGCTTCGGCGGTTGGGACCCGACCGACGTCTCGTCGGCGTCGAACTACGCTTCGGCAGGACGGCTTCGGTCGGGCTGTTCGACTCGGGCGCCGAAGTCTCGGCGGTCGATCAGCGATTTATACGCAAGCATAAAAGGCTTTTCACGGCTGTAAACGCGAAGGCGCGCGCGACCGGCGTCGCCGGCGCCCATATCGCCTCGAAAGTGTATAAGATCAAGTCGCTCGACCTGGGCCAAGGCCGCGTGCTGCGCGATGTCTACGCGATCTCATACGACTTTGGCGGCTTGCGCGCCGCGCTCGGCCGCGGCGTCTCCTTCCTCATCGGCTGCAACGTCATCAGAAGGTTCAGCTGGGACTTCGATTTCCGCGCGCCGGAGTCGCCGACATGGGACGCGAAGCTGAAATAGGTTGGCGTTCCCGAGTGTGGAGCGTGGGCCGGCGATCGCCGACGTTCAGATCGTCATGGCGAGGAGCGCAGCGACGAAGCAATCCGGCGATCGCCTGGCCTTTTTTGGATTGCTTCGTCTGCGGCTCGCAATGACGGCGCGCCGTCGGGCGGTTCCTCAAAAACTCACCTTCGACGCAAGATAGAAGCTGCGGCCGGGAGAGGGATAGCCGTCCGTCACCGTGTAGAGTTCGTCGAACAGATTGCGCACGCCGGCCTGGAATTTGATGTTATCGGTAGGCTGATAGTCCACGTTCAAATTCGTCAGGAGATAAGGGTTGGTTCGGTAATACACGAGGCCGGTCGAGACGCTGGTCCATCGACTGGTCGCCATCTCGATGTTCGGCGTAATGGTCAGCTCCCGGATCGGACGATAGCCGGCGTAGAAAATGAGCTTTGCGTCGGGCACGCCGATTGGTTGGAGCGTGACGATCCCTGTGAGCGTCCTCCCCGAGAAAAACATGGCTGGCGGCGCATCCAGGCGGCGGCGGATCAGCGTCAGATTGCCGCCGAGAGAGAAATCCTCCCGCACGAAATAATCGGCCGATATTTCCGAGCCCCAGAAGCGGGCGTTGCCGACATTCTGTTGCTGCGTGGTAGGGACGCCAGTAGGGTCGAGTACGGGAACGCCTTGGATGAATCTGTCGACGAGGCTGTAGAAGACGTCGATCGAGACGCGGCTGCCGGGCGCGAATTCGGAGGACCAGCCGAGATCGAAATTGGTGGCGCGTTCGGGCTTCAGTCCCGGATTGGACGTCTGGCCGCCAAAACGGGAACTGAATCGCTCGAACAGCGTCGGGTAGCGGGTTCGACTCGACACGTTGAAATAGAGGCGGTCCTGGTCGGTGTAATGCCAGATCGCGGCGCCCTGATAATTGGGCGCCTGTACGTCCCTGGGCGTATATTGGAAGTAGCC
>JBFXJV010000154.1:0-8024 GCA_050174515.1 Methylocystis sp. | reverse complement strand
CAGAGGGGCGTTGGCGACGGCCCTCATACTATCTTGCGCCATTTGCATTTCCTCTCGAGCGGTATCCGGCGAAGCGCCCGCGGAGCGCATCGCAGTGGCGGGTCTGCGGGTGAAAGAAGCCTGCGTTAAGGAAGAGGTTCGGATCACCGGCTTCGCAGCGGCTCGCGAAGAGGCCGGGGCGACGCTTTCGACGCCGGGCTACCGCATAACCGAGATTCTCGTTTTCGAAGGCGACAAGGTCAGCGCCAATCAGGAATTGCTGCGGGCCATGCGCGAGGACTCGACCGACATTGCGGGGTCGGCCGGCAAGGGCGGGGCGGCTTCCGCCAGCGGCAAAGGCGCCATGAGTTTACGGGCGCCCATCGCTGGCGTGGTTGTCAAGGTGAACGCCCGCGTCGGCGACATTACAGGAGCGTCCTCCTCCGCGGCGAGCCTCGGCGCGATGGTTGCGCAAAGCGGCGGCGCCCAAGCTGACCCGCATTTCCTGATATCGGCAGGGACGAGCGTCGATCTGATCGTCGATATTCCGAGTCTTTATGCCGCGCAGATCCGCAAAGGCGCTGTTGCGCGCGTCGTGAACGAAGAAGGCGTCGAGGCGCGAGGGATCGTCCAGGCTCCCGCGAGCGAAGTAGACCCGGCCTCGCAGCTTGGACGGGGGCGTCTTTCGATCGAGCCGGCTTCAGCTCTTCGCTCGGGCCAGTTCGCGAGCGCCATCATCGAGACCGCCAAGGACTGCGGCGTCACCGTCCCGCTGTCGGCGGTCACTTACCGGAACGGCGAGCCGACGGTGCAAGTCATTTCGGACGCCTCGGTGGAGACTCGACCTGTGCGCACCGGCCTGTCCGACGAAGTCAAAATTCGTGTGCGTGAGGGACTCGCGGAAGGGAATGTGGTCGCCATCCATGCCGGCGCGGGGCTGCGTCCCGGGGACAAGGTGGCGCCCATCATCAAAGAGGCGGACTTCTAAACCTCCAGCTCAAGCGTTGTCGGCGTGCGCGGCTTTGTGTTCTAGTGTCGGCGGTTGCCGGCTCCGCAAGAGATAGGCGGTTAATTGATGGCGTTCAAAGTCTCCTCGCTCGCGATCAAGCATCCACTGCCGTCGATCGTTTTCTCGATTATTCTGCTGTTTCTCGGCTTTGCGAGCTTCTTGAGGCTGCCGATTACGCGCCTGCCGACGGCTGACATCCCGATGATCTCCGTGGCTGTTTCACAGTTCGGGGCGGCGCCTGCCGAAATTGAAGCGCAGGTAACGCGCATTATCGAGGATGGCGTATCCGGCGTCGCAGGCGTGCGGCATATTTCATCGACGATTACGGACGGGCTCTCCGTCACGACGATCATCTTCCGTCTTGAAACGAGCAGCGACAAGGCGCTCAATGACGTAAAGGACGCGGTGACCCGCGTTCGCTTCAACCTGCCGCGTAATATTGGGGAGCCGCTCATCCAAAGGGTCGACGTCGTCGGCCTGCCGATCGTCACTTACGCCGCTTCCGCGCCCGGCAAGAGTCCTGAGCAAGTCTCATGGTTCATGGAGAACACGGTCAAGAGGCGGTTGCAGGACATTAAAGGCGTCGCGCAAGCCGAAATCATTGGCGGCGTAACGCGGGAAATCCTCGTCTCTCTCGACGCCGACCGGCTCCAGGCTTTCGGTCTCAGCGCCTTCGACATCAGCCGGCGGCTTCGCGGCACCAATGTCACCGTCACCGGCGGACGGGCGGAAATCGGGGGTCGCGACCAATCCATCCGCACCGTCGCGTCGGCAAAGACGCTCGGCGAATTCGCCGGGACCATGATCGCGCTCACGACCGGGGGCGAAGTGCGTCTCAAAGACCTCGGAACGATCACCGATACGATCGCCGACCAACGGACCTTTGCGCGTCTTGACGGGAAACCGGTCGTCGCGATTGGGATCAAGCGCGCCAGCGGCGCAAGCGACGTCGAGGTCGCCGCAGCCGTGCAGAAACGAGTCGATCAGCTCAACGCGGAAAATCCCGAATTCGACATCACGCTCATCGACACGTCGGTAGAGGTGACGCGCGGCAATTACGACGCGGCGATCCATACGCTCTTCGAAGGCGCCTTTCTCGCGGTCGTCATCGTTTACCTGTTCCTGCGCGATCTGCGGGCCACCATCATTGTCGCCGTCTCCCTGCCGCTATCCATCTTTCCCGCCTTTTGGGTGATGGATGTGATGGGTTTCTCGCTCAATCTCGTCAGTTTTCTCGCCATCACGCTGAGCACCGGCATTCTCGTTGACGATTCAATCGTCGAGATTGAGAATATCGTCCGGCACATGCGCATGGGACGATCCGCGCGAGAAGCTGCGTCGGATGCGGCGGATGAGATCGGCGTGGCGGTTATCGCCATCAGCCTCACCATCATCGCGATCTTCGTTCCGGCGAGTTTCATGCCGGGCATTGCCGGACAGTTCTTCAAGCAGTTCGGAATCACCGTGGCCGTCCAGGTGCTCTTCTCGCTTCTTGCGGCGCGCTTTGTCACGCCGATCCTGGCGGCCTATTTCATGAAGCCGCATCAGTCGAAGGAAGAGGAACCGGGGCCCGTCTTGAGGGCCTATGAGCGGCTCGTGACGCTCTCGGTCCATCGCAGTCTTGCGACCTGCTTGATCGGCGCGGCCATCTTCGCGGCGTCGATCGCCAGCATTATGCTGCTTTCAAAGGGCTTCCTGCCTGCGCAGGACTCGGCTCGATCGGTCATGGCCGTGGAGCTGCCGCCCGGTTCTCAGCTTTCGGAGATGGAGCAGACCACAGAGGACATCGCCGCGGCGATCCACACTTTGCCGGAAGTGACGCGCGTCTTCGTCGATGGCGGACGCATCGCGCAGGGGCCGCAGGAAACGCGCCGGGCCTCGCTCATCATCAGCTACACGCCAAAGGGCGACCGCGAGACCAGCCAGTTGGACCTCGAGCGTCAGATCGGACAGCTTTTGCGCAAGGTCCCGGACATTCGCTATTATTTCGTCGACGAAAACGGATTGCGCGCGATCTCGCTCGTCGCGCAAGGCGCGGAGCCTCAGGCGGTCGCCAATGTGGCGAACGAACTCGCGCGACAAATGCGCCGCATTCCGGGCGTCGAGAATGTCATCGCCGACACGACGCTCGACCGGCCTGAACTGATCATCCATCCGCACCTTGATCTTGCGGCTCGGCTCGGCGTGACGCCCGAAGTGCTTGCCGAGACGATCCGTGTGGCGACGATCGGCGACGTTGGGCCGGCGCTGGCGAGGTTCACCGATGGCGACCGCTCCATTCCCGTGCGCGTGCAGCTCGAGGACCGGGCGCGGATGAACATCAACGTGCTCGGCCAATTGCGTGTTCCGATGGGGCAGAGCGGCAGCATTCCGCTGACGGCGGTCGCCGATCTCAAATTCAATCAAGGTCCGACGAATATCAATCGCTATGACCGGAACAGGCAGGCGACGGTCGAAGCCGATCTTGTCGGCGGCGCCGCGCTTGGGGACGTTCTCGCAGAAATTCAAAAATTGCCGGTCATGAACGGGCTCCCGCCCGGCGTCACCGTCGGCGAATCCGGCGACGCCGAGAGCCTCAACGAATTGGGCGACGACTTCGCCCGTGCGCTCAGCGCCGGCCTGATGATGGTTTACGCTCTGCTCGTGCTGCTGTTTGGAAGCTTCCTGCTGCCTCTGACCATTCTGTTCTCTTTGCCGCTTTCGCTCGGCGGCGCCGTTTTCGCGCTCATGCTGAGCGGCAAACAGCTTACGGTGCCCGTCTGGATCGGCATCATGATGCTGATGGGCATCGTCACCAAGAACGCGATCATGCTCGTCGACTTCGCGCTGGCGTCGGTGCGGGACGGCGCGCCGGCCGATGTGGCGATCATCGATGCAGGGCGCAAGCGCGCGCGGCCGATCGTCATGACGACGATCGCCATGGTGGCCGGCATGACGCCAAGCGCCTTGGCCTTCGGCATCGGCGGCGAGTTTCGTTCGCCAATGGCGATCGCCGTGATCGGCGGGCTGATCTTCTCGACGCTGTTGTCGCTGATCTTCGTCCCCGCCGTCTTTATGGTCGTGATGCGGCTGGGACAGCGATTAGCGTCACTCGGCGCTTGGAGCGGGATCGCGGACTCCGGCGCGCGGCCATCCGATGATCATTTCGGTAAGGAATGACGCGCCTTGCCGGGGCTTAAGGCGCCGGCTCCCGCCCACTGCGACGGGGTTTTAGCCCCGTGCACGCCGATCGTCCCGATCAATAGCTGATGCCGAGAATGATCGGAAATCCACGCGCCACCCGAATGGCTCCCGGCGCCTGGGAGTAGGCGGGAGCGAGGAACGCCCTGCTGGCAAGGCGCTGCGCCCGATGCCTGCGCTTGTGGACGGCGGCGACGGGCTTGCAGATTGCGTAGGACTGGGAGGGCTTGGCTTCCTTGACGCCGCGATGCGCGGGCGCCGGCCTGGGCGCTTTCGATCGTGGAGCGTCGGCGGTCTGCGGCCCAAGAGCGTCCGGAGCGGGCGCGCTGGCATGAGGCGCGGGCGCCGTCTCGACCGGTTTTGGCTGCGCATCGGCGAGTTTCTGCGCTTCGACGCCTCCGGGCGCGGGGGACGGTTCGCTCGCGGCAAGCGAATAGGTCGGGCCAAGGCTAAAGAAGGCGACGCCGGCCGCGCCGGCGAGTGCGATCAAAGACCGTTGCATAGCCTTTTCCTCCGTCGTGCGTCTGCACCGCGACAAAGCAATGTTGCTCAAGTCTTTAAGGCAATTTTGCCGGGGCTTCGACCATTGCTGGCATTATATGGCAAAAAAGGGCTTTGGCGAGGCCGCTGTGCGACGTCGCGCGCCGCCTCCCTCTCGGGCACCTGTTGCGGGAGCGCCACATCTCGCCAAAAAGCGCAGCTGACGTCCAGCCATAGCGCAATCTCCGCTTGGAAATGGACGAAGTCCCATTATCGTCGCCGATGAGCATTCAGTCACTCATTTCGGGGGCGAACATGTTGAGGAAGCATTTTAATTGCGAGCGGCGGGCAGGCGGGCTGAGGCGGAAAGCGATCGGAATGGCGGCTTTTGCGCTCGCGGCAGTGGGCGCTACCGGCGCGTGGGCGCAGAATTGTACGCCGATTGCGGCCATCGGCATTCCGGGCGTCGCGCCCGCGCCCAACCTCAACCCAGGCTATTCGACGGGCCTTGCGGCTTCCACGGCCGTGTCATCTGTCATTAACTCAACCAACACCGCCTTCTTGACGCAAAGCTCCGCTTTCGTCGGTGGTCCCACGACCGATAGCCCGAATCAGGAAGCGGGCGGCATATGGGTGCGCGGCGTCGGCGGCAATTTGACGACAAAGAACCAGGCGGGCGTCAATGCGGGCCTGTTTTACCCAGGCTCCGGCGGCGCTGCAGGCTTGGGCCTCTGCTCATCCACCTTCTACCAGACATACGGCGGCTACCAGCTTGGCTTCGACATCGGCCGGTTCAACTGGTCGGATTTCAACATCACCGTTGGCGTGACTGCCGGCTATATCGGCGCCAGCGGCCAATTGAACGGCGGCAATCTTTCCGGCGGCGCGTTTACCACTTCGACGCAGGCCCCATTCGTCGGCGCCTATGCCGCCGCGACTTATGGCAACTTCTTCGCCGACGCGCTCGTGAGATGGAACTACTACTCGACTCTTCTCAGCAGCCCTTCGATCAACCTCTTTAACCAGAAGCTCGATGCGCGCGGGATGACCTTCGCCGCATCCGGCGGCTATCGTTGGATAGTTCCGAACACCAATTATTTCTTAGAGCCGTCGCTCGGCATGATCTGGACCTATGGTAAGATCGAACCGCTGGAAATGTCGAACCCCGTGACCGGCATCGCGGGATTTGCGCCCGGCAATTTTCAAGGCTCCACTGAGTTCAGCGCCTTCAATTCCGCGATCGGCCGCCTCGGCCTGCGCGCCGGAACGAGCGTAGAATATGGCGATCTCCGGTTGCAGCCCTTCGTCGCCGCCAGTATTTGGCATGAATTCGGGCCCAATCTGACGGCGAGGTATAATAGCTGCCCGGCATGCCTTTTCGCAGGAGCCGCCCCCGGTGTTCTGACTGCATCGATTTCGAATCAGACCATCGGCACCTTCGGCCAATATTCGATCGGCACGGCGGCGCAGATCGCCAGCATGCCGGGATGGCTGGCCTTCGTGCGCGTCGATTACCGTAATGGCGATCGCATGGAAGGCATCAGCGGCACGGGCGGCGTCCGCTATCAGATCGCCTCTTTGGACCCGGCGGGCGTCCTCGTCACCAAGGGGCCTGCGCCAGCGGTTACGCCGGCGCATGACTGGACCGGTTTCTATGTCGGCGGCATCGGCGGCGGCGCCTATGGCTATACGCAATCGAGCTACGCCGGTTCGATTTTCTACAGCCAGCCGCAGCTCGCCGGCATCATGTTTGGCGGAACGGCCGGCTATAATTATCAGTTCGGGCATTGGGTTGTCGGCGCGGAAGTGGATGGCGGCTGGACCAATGCGCAGGGCAATGCGCCATGCGCCCCGCTGATCGCAGGCGGCGCGTTGTTCCAGATGAACTGTGGCGGCAAGGTCGACTGGTTCGCAAATTTCGCGGGCCGCGCGGGCTACGCTTCCGGACAGTTCCTCTACTATGCCAAGGCGGGCGCCGCCCTTGTCGAAAACGCCTTCTCGGGGAACTGTAATCTTGGTCCGCTCAACGGCGTCAATCCCGGCGGTCAAAATTGCGCCGGTCCTCTCGGTCTGTTCTCCAACGGCTTCGCCACGCGCGACTCCCGGGTCGGCTGGATGGCGGGACTCGGCGCCGAGTTCGCGTTGACCGCGAATCTGTCCGCTAAGGGCGAAATCGACTACATGGAGTTCGGCTCAAGGACGAATAGGGCGTCCGACGGGATCACGCTCCTGAACGGCAACACCGGCTTCGCCATGGCCAAGATCGGGGTCAACTATAATTTCAGCAATCTGTACTGAACCCTGGTCGAACTGACGCCTGAGCGCAACAACCCGACCCCGCCCGTGCGTCCCGGCGCACGGGCCTTTTTCACATCTGCGCGGCCTAACCTCTAAATAAATCAGGCGCTTGGCTTGAGTTGACGCCGTCTGGCGTCCATTTTCAATTCCCGACGGAGTTCGGACGCTCCGATGAAGACCAGTCCGCCCCAGACACCGAAGCAAAATAACGTGACCATTGGAAAACCTCCCCACCCCAAGAAGCCGCCCATATAAACGCCCGAGGGCGGCAATAGGTTGCTTCCGCGCCCCAGCAATCTCCCACTCTCGGCGAGCGGGCGAGAGGCCGCGCGGGGCCTCCCATTCCGCAAAGCTTCGAATCAGTCGTCCAGATAATTGTAGTAGTGGTGCGCCCAGGCCGCCGCGGTCGCCGCGTCGTCAACGTCAACGACATCGGCCGCTACGCGCGCGGCAGCCGCAGCTCGATTGATCGTCCGATGAGAAACAAAGGCGCGACATCCGCGGCTGTTGCAATTGATTGAGTCGGCATAGGCGGGAGCGCTGATCGCAAGAGCTCCGGCAAGCGCAGCGCCAATGGCAGAAATCCCAAAAAACATTCTTGAACCAGTCATTTCACCCTCCATTCGTTGCAGGCGAGAGTGACCTTAAGGAAAGTCGGCGACCGCGGATGTGCGCCCCCGCACATAGCTATCGTTGCGCGACGCAAGCGGCTCGGCTTTGACGCCGGCTATCAACGATTAAGTTTTGTAAAATGATGGCGATCGCTTCCTGTTGGCGGCTTCTGATTCTATTCGCCGGAGAAGGTCCGGGCGCCAAATCCAAGGATCAAATATCTTACGCGTCCCGACGAAGCCGTCGCTCGATATCAGGGCGTGGCTCCGAGTCGGGCAAGACCTTCCTTGCTCGTCGCCAAATTGGCGTCGAGGGACAGCGCCTTGCGGTAGTCGTGCAGCGCTGCTTCATGGTCGCCGAGCTTTTCGTTGATATGCGCGCGCGTATCCCAGACAAAGGCGCGGTCTTCAAGGAGCATAACGGCCCGAATGGCGTCTTCGAGACCGGCTCGAGCATCATTGGCCTT
>JBFXJV010000153.1:0-8030 GCA_050174515.1 Methylocystis sp. | reverse complement strand
GGAGTGCTACGAGAAAACCAAGAAGAACTTCGAAGAGTTCGATGACGGACACACGGATGCCAGCCGCAGAAAGACGCGACTGACGCGCTCGGACGCGAGATCGGATTCATGGTCGCGTCGCCGCCCTCCGGCCAGGAAATTGTCATGAAATCGTTCTGCAGTCCTTTAGGGGCGACAGTTGAGCCCTGCGCGAGATAATCAATGCGAACATTTCCATTTGGTTTTTTTATCTTCTCAATTACTTGCTTCTCTGCAAACGCAGCCTGCCTAACTGTGGTAGCAAGCTTCGCGACAGATATTTGCGGCAACTATATGAGGCAGGCGCAAGCGTTCTTGTAAGCGCCGGCGGCGACATCGATGCCAATGTAAGCAATATAGTAAAAAACCTCATGCTAGCGCAGGTTGCGATAAGAGAGTTGGGACGAATTTTGGACCTGCCGCAATTCATGCTCGAAGCGAGCGACGACGTCATCTTTCTACACTCGAGCTTTCGCGTCTCTAGCACGTGGCTTTGGAGCCGTTTCAAGGCAGTCGACGGAATCCTCGCGTTTTATGAGATTTTCAACGAAAGGCTCGCCGTCGTCACGCGAGAGCAGGCCGCCAAGGAGGAATCCAAGGACTGGCGTTCGAAACATCCCGCCGGCCTGTCATACTTCTCGGAATTCATTCCCTTGATCCGTGAGGAGGGCGGCGTCGAGAGCTACGATTTCCGCATGGGAATGGCGAGCTTTGTCCCGGTTGGCGGGTTGACCGGAAGACTGGCGGATAGCGAGAAACGCTATGTCTCCAGCCTCATTGCGCACGCCCATCGCCTTGGAAAGCGTCCTCTCCTTTCGGACACAAGGACGCTTGGTCGCATACGCGCGCTCAAGCATTGCTTTGGCGGCATTCACATCCTCGTATACCGTAATCTCTTTCACCAATGGTGTTCTTACTCGGAGCAAATGGCTTACGACAACCCCACGTTTTTCAACTCAATCCAAACCATCATCAAACATAGCCAGCACGATCCATATTTTGCTATTCTTGCAAGACGGTTTGACATTGAAACTTTGAGTATTGACAATAGCGACCTATTCTACGCTTTTGTTTTCATGCATCTTTATATATACAGTCAGATGCTTGACGTAAGCGACATCTCGCTTGACGTTACTCGAGTAGCGAAATCGCCTGACCTGCGCAGGTCGATGGAGCGCGTCATCTTCGACAGCACGAGGATTGCGTTAGACCTTTCTGACGCCAGATTGTCATTAGGCCTTTCGCTCGTGGATCTCGGTCCCCCGGACGAATTAGCGCGAACGTTGCACGCGGGCATTAATGAGATGTTCGGTTTGGCGCCTTACAAGACCGATCGTGGCTTCATCGAGCAAGCGATTGACGACATCTGTGAAGAATATGGCCGATATCGATTTTATGCCGGGACAGCGTCAGAACTCATCACCACGAGGGGAATCGCCGGCGTCTCCCAGCGTGGCGCGTCTCGCGTGAAGGCGGAAACACTGAAGAACTTGTCTTTTCGCCAAATGCTTGGGCGAGCGATCAAGCTGATTGGAATCGGTTAGTTCTCCTCGGACATGCTTACAGGGAACAAAATCCTGATCATGGGGCTGCCGGGGGCGGGAAAGACGACGCTCGCGAAAGTCCTGGCTCCGCTGATTGCCGCGGTTCATTTCAATGCTGACGAAGTGCGAGCGAACATCAACAAGGATCTGGCGTTCACGATGGAGGACCGCATAGAGCAAGCCCGACGGATGGGCTGGTTGTGTGATCGCGTCGTCGAAGCTGGTCACAATGCGATTGCTGACTTTGTTTGCCCTGGGCGGGAGACAAGAGAGGCTTTTGGGGAGGCTTTCGTCGTTTGGGTTGATAGAATCGACGAGGGACGCTTTCCTGACACGAACCGTATTTTCGAGAGCCCAACGAATTTTGATGTTCACGTGACACGTGGCGCGGCAGCAGATTTCTGGGCGAGAGAAATTTGCGTGGCGCTTCACAGAAAGTCACGTAGAGTCACATAGAGCGCATCGCTGTGCCCGGCGTCCTAACGGCGAGCCAAGGATTGCTTCGCGCCGGCTGCGCAGTTGATAGTCTCCGCCAGCGTCAGGCGGCGAATAGCAGTCTGACCTACGACGAACTCTACGAGCGGGCCACCTGCCGCCCTACAGTCCCGACTGCAACCCGATCGAGAAGGCCTTCTCGAAACTCAAGGCGCTCCTGCGCAAAGCCGCCGAGCGCAGCGTCGACGCCTTGTGGACCAGGATCGGCGACCTGCTCAACGAGTTCGCCCCGCAGGAACGCGCAAACTTCTTCGCCGCCCCTGGCTATAAGCCTCTTTGAGAAGAAACCGCTCTCAGGAGCCCTGCCAGTTGGGATGCCGCTCCACGATTCCGCGAGGCGTACCGGCCTCAGAGCGTCCGATTATGACCCATTGCGGACGGTCGAGCAAAATACCCATAGTCCCAATTTCAGGGCATTTCCATGTAGATCGTTGCCATCGGTTTTCGCCCGCAAGGCCGACGACTCGTCCAGACGTTTACGGAGGAGGTTGGGCGGGATGGCGCGCGCGGCGAACCGGCTTGGGCCGCGAGCGCTCCTCTGGCGGGGTTGACGTCGGCGGCGCAACTCCCGAAGCCGTTGGAGGCGCTACAAGCTCAATCTTCGCCACCACTTTCTCGTTGGCTGCGTCTATGATTGTGACACCATCTTCGCGTCGAAACCCCGATACGAAAATACGTTTCCCATCCGGGGCGAGGGCGCTCGCGGAAGGCTCAAACTCCACCGCGACCGTGGCCGCCACGGTGTTGCTCGCCATGTCTATCACCGTCACAGCACCGCCGTTATACCTATGCGATGCGTAAAAGATGTGCTGCCCGTCTGGAGCGACGGCAATCCCTCTAGGGGCGTTTCCCATCCGAGTCGTCGCGACGACCTCGTTGCTTGCCGCGTCTATCACCATGAGAACGGCGTCGGAGCGCCTCCCCGATACGAAGACACGTTTTCCATCCGGGGCGACAAAAACTACTTCGGGGCAAGAAACGCCCATAAATCTTTCGATAGAACTCAAGGAAGCCCCCAAGGGGACCGTCGCGACGACCGCGTTTTTGGCCGTGTCGATCACCGAGACGCTGTTGTCACGACAATTCGCGACATAGGCGCGCTTCCCATCGCGGGCGACGGCCACAGCATTAGGCTCATTCCCCACAGGGATTGTTGCCGTCACGCCCTTGGTCACCGTGTCGATCACAGAGACATAATTATTCCGACGATGTGTGAGATAAACGTGTTTCCCGTGTGCGGCGATGCCAACCACCTTATGCTCGCCGCCCGTGTAACCCAAATCATCCAATGGAATTGGGGCGCCCACCACCTTGTTGGTGGTCGTGTCGATCACTGTGACGAATTCATAAGACTCGCCAGCTTTAAGATCGCCAGCATTTCGACCGTACGTTACGCAATACGCATGTTTCCCATCCGGGGCGATTGCTATCCCCCCAACCCCCCCCACCTTGCACTGGGATTGCGGCCACCACCATGTTCGTGGCCGTGTTTATCACCGCGATAGGGCCACTTCCATGGCCGTGCGGCCCGTGGTCAACCCAAACATAAAGGCGTTTGCCATCTGGGCTGATGGCGACCTTTGCGGGCGCGTCAAGGTATCCCGTGATCTTTACCACTAACGCGTCGGTCTCTTGGTCGAGCACGGAAACGGGCGCATGAACGAAGGGCGCCGCCGCCGTCGATCCTAACGCCATCAGCAGCGCGGTTGCGAGGGCCGCAACGGCGCTCGCTCCAAAAACCTTGGCTAGGGCGCTTGCGGCTCCGCTTGCATTAGAACTCAGCATTGCACCCCACTGCTGCAGTTATTCCATCAACTCCTTCGCTTGACAGAGTTTCGTACTGACCTGCTTGCACCGTCAAGCTACTGGAACCAATATTCCCCCATATTGCTCCGCCCACAGGTCAACCGCTTCAGGCGACCCCACTGTGGGAACTAACGTAGGCCGAAGTCGAAAATCGCCGGAAATGTCCGCTTGTGGCGCTAAGCCGACGTAAGCATCCGCCCTAGCGCCTCAACAAACGTCGTAGAGGCGATGTTGTAGCGCGGCGGCGACCGTCGCGAATATCCGCCCCGCAGCGGCGCGCGTTGAAGTTCCGGACGGTGCCTGCCCAGGTCTGAATTTGACCGTTCACCCGACCGGCAGGAAGACGTGGGCGCTCCGATACAGGAGGCCAGACGGGCGAAGCGCAATGTTGGTTCTCGGAATTACATCTTCATGCCGACTCGCGAACCATGGCCTGCGTCCAGCGTCAATGCACGACTAGGAGAAGTTTTGCTCCGTGACACTGACAGTAAGCCCACTCTCGGCGATGACGGCAAAGGCCGCACGCGGGAGAGCGGACCCCTGATTTAGGAGAAGTACGTGAAGTGGCCCAATTGGCCCGCAGCGCGCCGTCCCTGCGCTCACTGCAGCCGCGCCGCTGGGGGCGCAATACCCCCGGAATGGCCGCTCACGTATGCGCTAGGAGCGCTCCTGGCTGGCGCTGACGGGTGGAGAGCTATAGCCGCTCCCCACCCGAAAGACGCGCGTACACCAGTCTAAAATGCATTTCCGCGGGGATCGCCGATCCAGCCTGAATAGCTGGGACCAGCCGTTGGCCCAGGAAGCGCCGCTGGTTGGCGCTGCGCTCCAACGACGCCAGCATCCAACTTTCAGACAGATGGCCGCTCCTAAGAGATCAGCGGATTAGCCCGTTGGGGCTAATTCTGGGTGACGGTGGGGTAACGGCCGAGGGATTCACAGTTAGGGCCGCCTTCGCTCCCAATATACGTGTGGGATGACTAGTCAGACAGCATCCCATCGGCGGCCTCTCGGGCGTTGACGTCGTCTTTGTAGAGGTCAAGCGCGCGCAGGTAGCTGCTCATCCACCGAGAGGTTGGAACATGATGGGGCGCGGCGTAAGCGTAGACGCCTGGCGCGTTCGCCGGGTTCGCCCCGGCGTACGTGCCGCAGGAAAAGCGCGGGCAGCGATAATGCCAGCCGGCGCGCCAGCTGTGATGATGATGCGGATGAGATCGCCAATCGACCCGATCGAGAGGCGACGAAAGACTGGTGGCCGCCTTGCCGGCGATGCCCGTGACGCCCGCCATGGACGAGGTCGGCATAAGGGTAACTACAACCATTGCACAAAGCGCCGATGCGGAACTCATGTTTCTCAGACTGCGCATCTAGGTCTCCTTTCTCGAGAGCTTGAGACCCGCAGATAGGCGCTGAGGCTTATAGTTCCAGTAGAGCGGTACGCTTTGGAAATATCAGTAAAGTATTCGAAATATCAGTAAAGTATTAGAAAAATTAGCAGCATATTGGAAATATTAGGCAGGATTGCTGCAGCCAGTTCGTCACGCGCTCGTGAGCGCGCCTGGCGGCGTCTCAATTGACTTTGTCAATCCAGCCTTCTTCCGTCGCCTTCTTCAGGCGGTGATCTCGCCACTGCCTCTCCTCTTCTTCCTGCTTCTCTCTCCTTCGCCACGGCCGCCAGCTCTTGAGGCGTGAGTCGAGCGGCGAGGAAGTCCAAGACCTTCTTTGTCTTCATGGCTGCAACGCCGGAGAGCTCCTCGGAGAGGACCTGCCTCTCGTCACACGTGAGATGCTCGTCAGCCCAGGCGAGAATTTCCCTCACCGTCTCGCTGCCGCGCGCTCCCTCGATCCCGACTGCGTCGTACGCCGCCTCCGGATCGGCGCGCCCCTGCAGGATGAATTTCCTGTCGCCTACTCGCGTGATCATTCCAGTCATTCTTGTGTCTCCTTTCACGCCGGGCGCGTCTCTTCGGCGAGCACGCGTTCTATTTCGCTCTCAAGCGCGAGCGTTCGGCCTCCGAGCTTCGTGAGCTTCAGGCGCTTGTTTCGCGCGAACCTATCCATGCTGACGCTGAGCGCTCTTGCCGCGTCAGAAACGCTTCTGGCGCGCGGCTTTTCTTGGCTTGATCTTCATAGTATTCAATATAGCGTCATGGAATATTGTTTAAGCCTCCTGGTAGATATAAAGTTTTCGCTATTCAAGACCGGAAGTAGAGCGAAAGTTTCGAGGCGTCGCCGGCTTCTATTGTTGCTGCGCGTGGCTTTGGCCGAGTCGCTGACCGTCGTGATCCACGAGGACGAGGCGAAAGGAAAGAGCTGGCGCTTTTGCGCGCGCTAAAGCTCCGCCTTCGGCCTTCGACGGCGAGTTTGGTGACCGTAGTCGGCTATTCGAGACCAAACTCGTGCGCGCCAAACGCTTCGACGAAAGGCAGGTCATGACCCGGTCACTAAGGCTGCCTTGGTTGAAATGACGCTGGACTTTCGCTCCCAATCTTTTTTCACGCCGCAACTCATTGAAAATTGGAGGACGATTCGTTCGTTCGACAATTGCCGCGTACAGGACAAACAGAGCCTTCGCGACATCGATTTTCGCCTCCTTTCGTGTCTCAAACTCCAGTCCGAGAAGCTGCGCGAGGTGAGCGCGTGTGATCGTCGAGAGGTTGTATCGATCTTTCGGAGAATTATTATCCTTCAACACCGCGCAACAACGTTTGCTTCCTGCGGAGATTTGACAAACGATGACCCCTGAATTGGTGAATCGCCTGTACGAGTCGGCCTTCATTCCCGAGTGTTGGCCAGACCTGCTCGGCGAGCTGGCCGCCATCGCGAAGGCGCGTTCGGGATGGATCGCGGTCGCAAATGGGTCGATTAATTTCCACGCTGCGTCCGATGACGTGATGCACGATTTCCTTCGTGCCAATATCGACGACATTCCGAATTACGAAAGATGGCGGCGAGCCCAGCGCGCAAATCACGCGGGATTTTTAGTCGAGAAAGACATTTACACCGAGGAGGAACTAAAGAGAGATCCTGTTTACCAGAACATAATTTATCCCAGCGGCTTGGGTCATGCGGCCGCAACGATGTTTCGGCTGCCGACTGGCGATGAGTTGCTTATTTCTCTCGAACGGCGATTGGCGCTTGGTCCGGTCGAACGCGAAGCGCTTGATCGGCTAGATGCGCTACGTCCACATATTGGTCGCGCGATTCTGATCGCGGCGCGCCTCAGACTTGAGCATGCGCGCGCTGCAAGTTTGACGCTGGCGGCATTGGGCCTTCCTGCCCTAGTGCTCGACGCCAAAGGAAAGGTTCTCGCCGCAAATGATTTGATTGAAACGCTTGGCGACGTCGTGAATTGGCAGGCGCGAGATCGCGTGCTTCTGAAAGATCGAGCGGCAAATCGTCTTTTTGCCGAGGCTTTGGCGCGAATAGGTTTAACAGCGAACGCAGGCGTGCGCTCGTTCCCGCTCCGAGCCATAGAAAGCAACTCTACGATGATCGCTCATGTGTTGCCTGTTCGCCTTTCGGCGCGAGACATTTTCGCTCGCGGTGATGCCGTTCTGATCCTTACCTCGACGACCGCGCCAAGCGCGCCAGCAGTTGAAGTCCTGCAATCACTATTCGATCTGACGCCGGCGGAAAGCCGTATCGCACGGCGCTTTGCATTCGGCGCCACTATCGACGATGTATCACAGACGAGCGGCGTTTCTCGCAACACAGTGCGCGCCCACCTCCGCAGCATTATGGATAAGACTGGCTGTTCTCGCCAAGCCGAAATCGTCGCGCTGCTTTCTGGGATTCCGTCATTTCCGACCGGTGGAAGCCCTTGATTGACGATACCGCGCATAGTCCGCGCGGACGATGTGTGCCTCTCAGTTTTTGGCGACTCATATTTGGCCCAGCGAAATGGGTTACTGAGGAGGTTTAAATGTCCGTTACAACGTTTTCCCACGAAATGCCATTTGACCCAGAATGCACAGAACAAACGCATCTTAAACGTAATGCCCCACAATCAATCGTAGACTTGTTACAGTTAGGGGACGAGCCTCTTGCGGAGGACACTCGTCCGTGGGGTCACGTAACGCAATCCGCCCTGAGTTGCTGGTCTGAATCGAACTCTCCGATAGAGGTTGAGCGATCTCAGCTAATGCCAAATTCTTACGTGCTCAAAGC
>JBFXJV010000152.1:0-8084 GCA_050174515.1 Methylocystis sp. | reverse complement strand
ACGAGCTCACCGAACGCGACGGCAAAAAGTTTGCGCCGACCGGCACGCCGGTCGAATGGGTCGAGGAGGAGAGCTGGTTCTTCAAACTGTCGGCCTATGCGGAGCGGCTTCTAGCGCATTATGAGGCGCATCCCGAATTCATCACGCCCGAACACTACAGGAACGAGATCGTCGCCTTTGTGAAACGGGGACTGACCGACCTTTCGGTCTCGCGCACGACCTTCGACTGGGGCATCGAGATTCCGCCAAGCGCGCAGACCGGCGCGAAGCACGTGATGTATGTCTGGGTCGATGCTCTTACGAATTACGTAACGGCTACTGGATTCTTTACGGACAACGTAAGCAAAGCCCGCTTCTGGCCCGCCGACGCGCATGTCATCGGCAAGGACATCACGCGCTTTCATGCCATCTATTGGCCAGCGTTTCTGATGTCGGCGGGAGCGCCTTTGCCCAAGCAGATCGTCGTGCACGGCTTCCTGTTCTCCAAGGGAGAAAAGATGTCGAAGTCGGTCGGCAATGTCGTCGATCCGATCGAGCTGGCCGAACGCTACGGCGTCGACCAGTTGCGCTATTTCTTTCTGCGGGAGATTCCCTTCGGCCAGGACGGCAACTATTCGCATGAGGCGATCGTCAACCGCATCAACGCCGATCTCGCCAACGACCTCGGCAATCTGGCGCAGCGGTCGCTGTCGATGATCGCCAAGAATTGTATGGGCGCCGTACCGCGTAAACACACGCTTACGGAGGCCGACAGGGACATTCTCGCGCAAGCCGCCGGCGCGCTGGCGAAGGCGCGGGCGTCGATGGCGGATTACGCGCCGCATCACGCGCTCGCGGAAATTTTCCGCGTCGTCGCCGAAGCCAATCGCTATTTCGCCGCGGAAGAGCCTTGGGCGAAAAAGAAGACCGATCCCGCGCGCATGGAGACCGTTCTCTATGTGACCGCCGAGACCCTGCGCCGGCTGGCGATTCCCCTTCAGCCGTTTATGCCCGAGTCCGCCGGAAAACTGCTCGATCTCCTGGACGTCGGCCCGGACGAGCGGGACTTTGCGCATGCGGGCGAGGGGAACGCGCTCCAGGAGGGCGCGCCGCTGCCGCCGCCGACGCCGGCGTTCCCGCGTTTCGTGGAGGACGAGCCGCGCTGACGTCGTGAGCGGAACGTTTCAAGATTGAAAAGAACTGCTGACCTGCCGCCGGCGCCCGCTCCGATTTCGCCGCCGCCGGCCGCGGTCACGGCCGTTTGTTCGACGCTTCCTCCCGCTCCGGAGCCCTCTGCCGCGCCGAGAGGAGAAAAGGGGTTCTGCGTCGTTTTGATTACGTCGAACGTCCCATCCACGGCAAATCAGCAGGCGATCAAGGCCAAAGCGCTCGCGCTGGCCGCTACAGACATCATTCTCTATCGCCGAAAATTCGCGTGGGCCATCGTCGTTCATTATGCCGACAGTCTGAAGGCGGCGGAAGATATATCCAAATACAGGGCGGATCGGGATTGGGCGAGCGCCTATGCGGTCGATCTCGCCACATGGCGCCCGCTCGCCAAGCCGACGACCGCGCCGCTCCCTTCCAGGGAACAGCCCACCGCCGGCTTTGACTGCCGCCTGAAGTGACGCCGAAGGTCCCTCGCCTTCGCCACGCGCTTACCACAATCGGGCGTTTCAAATGGGACAGCGGCATCATTGGCGTTGGTCTTTGCTGGCTTGCCGGGCAGAGTCCTGACGTGCGACTATGTCGACTCGGGGCTTCACTTGAAGGGGCCGCCCGACGCGCCGCTCGATCGAGTCCGCGCAGCAGCATCCGCCTTGGTTGCGTCGTATCTCTTATTGTCTCATTTCTCACAGAGGAACTCACGGAATGGCGCGAGGCATTTCAACGATCTTGACCGCGATCATCTTCGGCGCGATCGGATTCGTATTGGGAATCTACGCGGCGCCGACGGAGGGCGTCGCCAATCTGAAAGCGGCGATCGAAGGCCGGTTTAATCCAGCGGCTCCAACCGAGGAGGAGGCGCCGGCCGAAGAGCCCGCCGCCGCTCCGGCCGAACCGGAAGCGCCGGCGCAGCCGGACGTCTCAGCGGCGCCGGCCGAGCCCGAGACGCCCCCGGCCGACCAACCGTCAGCCGTCGAAACTCCAAATGCGCAGGAGAGCGCGCCGGCGCCGGAGCCCGCTCCGATGGCCACTGAAGAAGCGCCTTCCCCTCCGCCGCCGCAGGAAGCAGCGCCAGCCGCCGCTCCGGAGCCGGCTGCGACTCCCGAGCCCGAGCCCGCACCCGCGCCTCCGCCCAAGCCGAAACCCAAGCCTAAGCCGAAGCCGAAGGCCAAACCGAAGCCGAAGCCGGCGGCGCCCGCTGAGCAGCCTGCAGGCGAACAGCAGTAAATTCGTCGCAACCTCGTCGCAGATCCAGCCCCGAGCCGGGCAGGGGTCTGCGGCGAGCATGCGCTCACATATTGGATTTCCGGATAGCGCCAGCTGCGGCGTGATCGTCAATTCGAGGATATTGCAGATTCATCGTCGCTGACGCGCTATGCATATCGCGCTAACGGCTCTCGCGGTTGAGCAAACAATCAACGCTGTCGCAGTCGACAGGTCTCATTGCATCCTGGCGCTTCGATCCCCGTAATTCTGCTTCAGATAGTCGGCGATTGCTCTGGCGTCCGCCTCACTGATTTCCGCGCCCATCACGCGGATCATTTTCGTCACCTCGGCATCCCATTTCTCGGCCGGCAGGAATGGCGAGTTTATTTGAATATAGTCGAGGCTGTGGCACGCCGCACAATTGGCCTCCACCTTGTCGAGCCCTGGCGCCGCTTTCAGCTCGACCGGCTTTTCCTCGGCATGAGCGATGACGGCGAAGAGAATTACCGCGACGCCAATGATCGGCACAGGCTTCACAGCGCCCTCCTAGATCGCGTTCAGCGTGACTGTCTGCATCACATTGTGATGATAGCCGCCCGGATTCTGGATCAAGTCCCGCCCTTGCGTCTCGCCTGCATTATTGGTCGCACGCGCGGTGACGGCGATTCTGCCTTTCGCGTCGCTTGGAAGCTGGAAACTGAACGCGCGGAATGCGAAACGCCCGAGGTCCTCGCCAAGTTGCGCCGCATGCCATGTCTTTCCATCATCAAGCGAAATATCGACCGCCTTGACGCCCGTCCCGCCGTCCCAAGCGACGCCTTCAATCGCAACGCCGCCGTGGATTTCGGCGCCGTCGACAGGATACGCAATCAGCGAATTCAGCATGATGTCGGCGATCGGGACGTTCGATTCCGTCTCCTGCGACGCGAAGCGGGTCGTCAAAGGGAATTTGCCCTTGGGAAGATGATAAGCGGTGCGCATCCAAAATGACTCTTCCGGCCTGGTCAGCAACTTGATTGTGACGAGATGTTTCATCCAATAGGTGGCCGTCCAACCGGGCACAATGAGGCGCGCAGGAAAACCGTTGAGCGTGGGCAGCGGTTCTCCGTTCATTTCGTAAGCCACCAGCACAGAGTCTTCGAGCGCCTTTTCTAGCGGGATGCTCTTAATGAAGGCCGGCGTCTTGTCGACGGCGGGACGGTCGGCCCCAGCAAAGGAAACTTCCAAGGTTTCCTTCTTCACGCCGACCTTGTCGAGCAGGTCTTTCAGCCGCACGCCCCGCCAACGCGCGCAGCCCATCGCGCCGTAGCCCCATTGCACGCCGGCGACATGCGGCTGGAACAGCCCGCGCCGATTCCCGGAGCATTGATTGACGGCGACGATCTCGGTCGACGTCATCCTCTTCAATTCATCGAGGCTGATCGCGACTTCGCTCTCCGCGCCGTCGCCCGCAATGGAAAGCTTCCATGTCTCGGGGTCAACGCTTGGAATGCCGCTCAAGTGATAGCGTACGAAGAACGCATCGTTGGGCGTGATGGCGTTGCGGAAATACTCTATCGGCGTTTCGTAATTCGGCGGACGGTAGCTGAGTTTGATGAGCGGCTTTTTGCCGTCGAGAGCCTCGAGCGTGGCGGCTTCGCGCACGCCTTCTGGCAGCGCCTGTGAGAGCCATAGCTCATGCTCTTTCGCCAGGGCGCGAATAGGCAGGAGGGCGCCGGCTCCGAGCAAAATACGCCGAGAAATCATGCCGCCTCCCGCGTCCATTAGCCGGCAGCCCCAGCCGATGCATCATCGATTGTTATTGAACCACACAATCGCACGCGCCATTGGTTAAGTCGCCTCCGCTACCGACTGCGTCTGATTTCGCGCAATGGCCATCAATCACGCTCCGCCTGTGATCGACCAACCTTAGATGGGACGCCCGGCGATTTTGTCACCGGCGCCATGGCGCCCCTGGCCGTTTCACCAGGAGGCGGACACCGCGCCTTCCTCCTGGCGCAAGACGCGAACGCCGAACGGCGCGCTTTCGCGGTCGAGCCTATGCGCCAGCCATTCGGCGTCGGCGGCTGACGCCCGTTCCAAACGAATGCGCCGCATTCGTAGCGGGAACAATCGAAGTTGCAGAAGATCGCCGCTCGCTGCGTCGATACAAGCGAAATACATCAGCGAAAGATCGCCGCGATAGCTTTCAAAGCCGCTGATCCCTTCATAGTCGTTCAGAAAGTCGCCGCAGCCATAGAGGATCAATCGATTGCGATAGACCTCGATTCCCTATGGATGATGCGACGAATGTCCGTGGACGATCGAGGCGCCGCCCTCTTCGATCAGCTGATGCGCGAATTGCCTTTGCGCGTTCGAGACGCGATAGCCCCAGTTCGGCCCCCAGTGGATCGATACGACCAGAATATCGCCGGGCCGTACCGCGCTTCTCGCCCAATCGCAGGCGCGGTCCGCGCTTGTCGAGGAAAGGTCGGGCAGTAGATTGACGCCCGGCGTAGCGCGCGTCGCCGCCCAGTCGAAAGGAGTTCCGCTGTCGGGCAGGGCGAAGGACATGACGACGACCCGAGCCTTTCGGGGAATGTCCAAGATCGCCGGCCGCCGCGCCTCATCGATCGAGCGCCCCGCGCCGGCGAAAGCGACGCCGAGACGATCGAGCGTGTCGAGCGTCTCGATAAGGCCGGAGCGCCCCCAATCAAGAACGTGATTATTCGCGAGCGCACAGCAATCAACTCCAAGGATCCGCAGACATTCCGCGTTCTGCGGACTGACGCGATAATTGATCGCCTTGGCTTCAGCCGTCTCGCTGCGCGTTACGCTCGTTTCGAGATTGACGATGCTTGCGTCGGGCGCCTCTGCGCGAAGCTCGGCCAGCGCGTCGCCCCAGACATAAGAGGGATCGACCCGCCGTGGAATCGGGCCGGACGCCGCCTCGGCCAAGCGAACATAATCCTCGGCCGATGAAACATATGCCTCATAAAGCTTTGGCGGGGAGGGCGCGGCGAGGATCTGATCGACGCCCCGACCGATCATCACGTCGCCGCACAGGAACAGTCTGACCGCCTGAGCGTCGCCGATCCTCGGCGATGCGGCGACGCTCATATCACCGGCGGCAGGCTTTCTTCGTCGTCGCCGCCGAGAAGCGAGACGATTTCGCCGGCCACATCCTTAAGCGGCGCGCCGGCGCCGAACACGTCCCGATCGCCCGACATAAACATCGACGCCTCCTCGACGTCGGCGATCGTCGGGCGCAAATCCATGATCGCCGACAGCGTCGCGTCGTCGATCTCGCCGAGCACGTCGATCACATCCTTGATCGTCGCCGGCGGGCGTCCATCGCCGTCCTGCACGGAAGCTTGCGTCACTGATTCCTCCCTGATCTACAAATGTTCCGCAAGCGCATGACAGCGTGCGGATAGCTCTCGATGGCTGCACAAAATATAGCGCCGCGCCAACGCGCGGCGAAGGAGCCGGAGCTTGAGATTTGTGTTTTCCGCCGGGCAAGCCATATTGCGACATTGGCCCCAGCGCGTCTGCGTGTCCCGGAGCGGCTGGAAATGTCCGCGTCCGGCAGGCGAGACGCTGCACCTCCCTGACCGAGACTGATGCTGATCGACACCCATTGCCACCTGGATTTTCCGGATTTCGCGCCCGAACTTACGGAGACGATCGCTCGCGCAAAGGCGCGCGGAGTCGGCAGGATGATTACGATTTCGACTCATCTGTCGCGCTTCGGGCGCGTGACGGCGGTCGCCGAAGCCTATCCGGACGTGTTTTGCACGGTGGGGACGCATCCGCATCATGCGCATGAAGAAGCCGAGCCGACGGTCGAGGCGCTCGTCGCCCTGTCGCGGCATCCAAAATGCGTGGGCTTAGGGGAAGCGGGACTCGATTATCACTATGACCATGCGCCGCGCGAGGTGGCGCAGCGAATCTTCCGCATTCACGTCAAGGCCGCCCGTGAAACCGGCCTGCCGCTCGTCATTCACACGCGCGACGCCGACGACGACTGCGCCGCCATCTTGAAGGATGAAATGGGGAAGGGGGCTTTCCCCGCCCTGCTCCATTGCTTCACCAGCGGCCGCGGGCTCGCCGAGACGGCGCTGGAGCTGGGGCTCTATATTTCCTTCTCCGGCGTGGTGACGTTCAAGAACGCCGACTATCTGCGCGAGATCGCCCGCGACGTCCCGCTGGAGCGGATGCTGGTCGAAACCGACGCGCCGTTTCTCGCGCCGACGCCGCATCGCGGCAAGCGCAATGAGCCGGCCTTTGTCGTCGACACCGCGCGCGTCCTCGCGGATATCAAGGGAATCAGCGCCGCCGAACTTGCGATCGCGACGACTGCAAACGCGCTTCGGCTGTTTTCGAAAATGCCGCCTTTGGGCGCCGCCGCGTGAGCCTCAAAATCCAGATTCTCGGTTGCGGCTCGTCAGGCGGCGTGCCGCGCGTCGGGCAGGGCTGGGGAAAATGCAACCCCGACAATCCCAAGAACCGGCGCCGGCGCTGCTCGATTCTCGTCGCGCGGGGACCTGACGAGGCGCAGACGCAGGTGCTCGTGGATACCGGTCCCGATCTGCGCGAGCAGCTCATCGACGCGAATGTCCAGAGGCTCGACGCTGTCCTCTACACCCATCCCCATGCCGACCACACGCATGGCGTCGACGACGTGCGCGGCCTCGTCATTATGAGCGGACGGCGCATTCCGGCCTATATGGACGAGCCGACGTCGCGCGCCTTCGCCAGGAAGTTCGACTATATCTTCAAGACGCCGCCCGGCAGCTTCTATCCGCCGCTGATGATCGAACATCGCCTGCATCTCGGGCGCGCCGTGACGGTCGAGGGACCCGGCGGCGCGATCGTCGCCACGCCGTTCCGGCTCGATCATGGCGACATGGACGCGCTCGGCTTTCGCTTCGACGGCGTGGCCTATACGCCCGACCTTCACGCCATTCCGCCCGAGAGCGCGCAATATCTCGAAGGGCTCGACCTCTGGATCATCGACGCGCTGCGGCATCAGCGGCACGGCACGCATCTCTCGGTGGGACAGGCGCTGGATTTCATCGCGCATTTCAAGCCGAAGCGCGCGGTGCTGACCGATCTGCACGTCGATCTGGATTACGACGCGCTCAAAGCGACGCTGCCGGAAAATGTCACGCCGGCGTTTGACGGCATGGCGCTGGAGATCTGACGCCGCAGGCGCGCCAAGACGCCAATCTTTTAGTTCCATAATATCGATTATGCGAATCGTGCATGGCGGTTTCCCGCGCGCCCGAGCCTGCTTCTCCTGCTTTCGCTGACCACTCAGGCCTCGCCTGGAGCCCCGGTCGCTGACTCTGGATCGCGCTCTTCGCCAAGACGCTTTGGCAGGACGTTTTCATGGACTGTCGTCAGAATTCGATCACACACCTTATCTAAGACGCTGCAAACGCAGCCATTCCTGCCGAGCCGGAAGCGGCGCGCGGCGCTCAAGCCATGGCGATTCTTCGGATTTTTGGATCGGTCCTCGGAATTTTCTGGCCTTCCGGGGCGAAACTCTGCTAAAAGGCTCGCTGCGCGGGACTATATGGCATTCAAGAGCACATCATCGTCGTTTGCGAACGGGCACGCCTTTTGCCGCCCGAACGGAAACGCCTGGGCGCACTAAGGTTGGCATAGCGGTCTTGCCGTTTTTGGCGGAGACGAGCAGGTAGACATGAGCAAAGGTAGAGACTTTCGGGGCCCCCGCAAACGCGGAT
>JBFXJV010000151.1:0-8085 GCA_050174515.1 Methylocystis sp. | reverse complement strand
TCCTCCGCGGTCAAGGCGCATCGCTCCGCCAGTGGCGGCAAAGGGGGGAGCGCGCCCAGGCGATCGGTCGATCGCGCGGCGGACGCACGACCAAAATCCATGCGCTGACAGACGCTCAATGCCGACCCGTCGCCTTCATGCTCACGGGCGGCAATGTCGCCGATTGCGCCGCTGGCGCAGAGCTTCTGTCGAAGATGCCCGCCTGTGACATCCTGCACGGCGACAAAGGTTACGACAGCGACGCCATCCGCCGGCAGGTCGAGAATGTCGGCGTGACGCCGAACATCCCGCCCAAGGCCAATCGCAAATGGAAGAACTGCTTCTCGCCCTTCCTCTACCGAAACCGCAACGCCATTGAGCGCATGTTCTGCCGGCTGAAGGACTTCAGGCGCATCGCCAAGCGCTACGATCGAAGCGCGACCAACTTTCTCGCAGCCGTCTGCATCGCGGCGACAATCAGCTATTGGTTATGAGTCTGGACCCTAGGATGTGAGCCGCTCATGGCGGCTGCGGAGGCGGAAACGCTGCCTCGATTTTGTTGGCCGCCTATAGGCGGTGGCGCAGCGTCATCGCCACAGGTTCAACTGCTCCAGCCGCGCATCGTCGACTTCGTGGTTGCCGATAATTTTCCTCATTGCCTCTTCGTCCCGACCGACGGTCGAGACGAAATATCCTCGCGCCCAAACTGCTGCCTCTCGAATCTACGGCGGCGTTCCGCATAAACCCGCGCCAAATGGATCGCGCTGTTGCCTTTGATGTAACCGACGACCTGAGAAATCGCATATTTCGGAGCGATCTCGATCATCATATGCACATGATCGGGCATCAAATGCCCTTCCTCGATCCGGCTTTCCTTCCACGCGGCCAGTTTCCTTAAACACTTCCCCAAGATGACGCCGCAACTCGCCATACAACGCTTTCCGGCGACATTTGGGAATGAACACAATGTGGTATTTGCAGTCCCATCGCGTGTGACTTAAGCTTTCATACTTGTCCGTCGTCGTTTCTTATCATCGTGTGCTTGGCGGCTCACGATCAGAATCTAACACGGTGGACTGCGGAAAACGTCAAACTGCTACTGGCGCCCCGGCAAAGCCGGGGAAACTCCCTTACGGTTTAGCATCGCGGACAGCGAAACCTGCCGCGACTTCCAGCTATGCCATCGCTGGCGTCCTTTGGAGTTGGTCGCCTGCTATGAGATCAGGGTTTGACGTCGGCAGCCATCGACAGGTCAGGCCGCATTGAACAGGACACCCGAGAATGCCGATCCACCTTGGCGCCCCCTATGACAACCTTCCGCGAGCCGAACTGAAAGAACGCGTTCTGGCTTTCGCCACGAATCCCGTGGAAGACCGCTGGAACAGGCCGCTTCTCGCCCAGTATGTGAACACGGTTACCCCGCGCTCGGTCTTCCTGCGCAACGCAGCCGTCGACGCGCATGTCCTCGATCTCGGCGCCGGCGACGGGGGATTGGCCATTTTCAAGTCATGGCCTTTCGTGACGCGCCCCGATATTCGCATGCACGCCGTTTCACTCGAGGTTGGCGAACGTTTCGACCTCTACGAGGACTACGAAATTTCGAACTTCGAGGAGACCCTGCCGGATTTCGGCGGGATGCTTTTCGAGTCCATTATATGCTCCCACTTCATCGAACATTTATCGAATCCCGCGCGAGCGCTTCAATTCTTCGGCGCCCGCCTCAAACCAGGGGGCAGCGTCTATGTGGAATGGCCTCACCCTGTCTCGAAAAACATGCCTTCGCTGACGGCGCTGCAGGAACGCGGCGTCAATGTGATGACGATTAATTTCTTCGACGATCAGACACATATCGAAGCATGGCCCATATTCGAAATAGCAGAAGGTTTGCAGGCGGCCGGCCTGCAAATCAACACGGCCGGCCGTGTTTGGTTAGATTTTCTTGCCGATCAGCTGATGGCGCATGGCAGGACGGATAATAACGCCGTCGATCTCACATACGCCGTTTGGTATAAATTCGCTTGGGCGCAATATCTGATCGCAACCAAACCGCACGCGGGCGGCGCGATCTGACCGAGTGCGAACACCTGTTTCATTTACGCCGTCTCCGCTTCAGACGCCAACGAAACGCTGCCGTCCTCTATTGTTAACGCCCTCTATAAGTTGGCGGCGCATGAAAGTTGCTCAGATCGATCTGACCATAAACTTCGGTTAATCCCGGATGCTAAAAATGGCGCGACCAATGATGAAAAGCAGCGCGCAATTGAAATGGATCGAAGCCTTCGGCGAATTGCCAAAGTTGCGGTTCGACTTTCTCTTGACAGTCAGGGTCTATCGCAATTTTCCGCGCTTGCAGCCTTAGAGCGCGCCGTGAAAAAGTGGCAAGCGGTTTTTCGCGTAAAGCGCGTTCTAAATCATTAAAATCTATCACGCTGCGTTCATGCGAGTCCGGCTGAACGCAGCGTGGTCTAGAATTCGGGTCAAGTCGCCGGATGGCGGAAAACAAAATGCGGATAGATTTGTTCCGACAGCAGCCCGTCGCGCTGAATTACGAAGGCCTCAACCGCCTCTGTCGCGCCGATGCAGCTTGAGACGGTAGCGTCATCGAAGACATAATAGCCCATCGGGACCATATGCGGTTTCGTGACGTCGTAAGAATATTTTACGGCGCTGTAGATGTCGCAGTCGATGTGCGCGAGGGCGATCGGTCCAACCTTGGAGAGAAGCGTCGGAGCCGTATCCTGAAACAGGCCCTTGACGAGGTGGAGGTTGTCGAGGCCGAGCTTGTCCGCCGCCTGACGGATCTCTTCCATATTGGTGTTGGCGAAATCGCCGCCCGCGTGCGCGTCGATCGTACGATCCGTCTCCGGCATGCCCACGAATGTGTCGAGCGCATAAACTTGCGCGCCCGGCAGGAAGCGTTGCGCCAACGCCGCCATGAACATCGCCGAGCCGCCCCGGAACGAGCCATATTCGACGATGTGCCCGAAGGGCAGCCGCGGCAGGAAAAATTTGCACAGCAGGAAAAGGTTGATCATTCGCTCGAGCAGCAGCACCGAGCGCGCATTGGCGATCGCCGCCGCGAAGCAATAGTCGGCGTCCTCGCTGACGCGCGCTTTCAGGTCGCCGAATTCAAGGCCCCAACCACGTTGATAGCCGTCGTAAACGTTACGGCCGCCTCTCAATTCGTTCTTGATCGTACGAAGGACAGGAAGATAGTCGGACATATTCACAGCTTTCGTTGATGCAGGGAGCCGTTCGAATGATGAGCCGCCGCCTGCGCGCTAATCGCCAATCTCTGCGACGTTCTTTCCGCTTACGCTGATGGGGGAAACCGGCCCGCTACGCGCCGAACGCGCGAATTGCGGCACGGCATCAAGCCGTGCGTGTAGATTGCCGCCTTCGAAGAGATAGCCAGAAACGCCCGCGGCGCGCGCGGCCTCAAGATCGCTGTCCTTGTCGCCGATCAGAAAGCTCCCTTGGGCATCGACAGGCCAATGCGCCAGAAGATCGAGCAGCATGCCGGGCGCCGGCTTCCGCCACGGCGAAACCGATCGATATTCGGGCCGCACCGCTTCGCTATGGTAGGGACAGTATCGGAAATCATCGACATGACCGCCGGCCTGCGCCAGCTGTTCCTGCATGAATTCATGCAGGAGGCCGACATCACGTTCTTCATAGTAGCCCTTCGCTACGCCCGCCTGATTGGTGACGACGAATACGAGAAAGCCGCGATCATTGCAGGCGCGCACCGCGTCGATCGCGCCATCGACCCACCGAAAGCGATCGACCGACCCGACATGATGCAGATCCACGTTCAAGACGCCGTCGCGATCGAAAAAAGCGGCGGGCCGACGCACATGGCGCGGAATCTCGGTTTGCGCGGCCAAATATGAGTCAGGCACGCCGATGTCGAGAAAATAACCGTCGCAAACCAGCCCGCCGAGCGCGCCGCGCGCGGACAACGCCGGCATGACATCCGTTTCAAGCGACACCGCCATCTCCTGGTTCGGCGCCAAAGCCTCCATCGCATCGACCAAAGCGGCCTTGCGGCACACGTAAATGCCGCCGTTGACCAGGCCCGCTCCAAGACCCTGCGCTTTTTCCCGAAAGCCCCTTATCTTGTCGCCGGCGAGCGTCACCGCGCCGTAGCGTGAGACATCAGGCATTAAGCGTAGCGCCAAAGTCATCGCGTTTTCGCCGCGGGCCTGCGTAAATGCCGTGAGGCGACGCAAGTTCACGTCGAACCAGGAATCGCCGTTCATGAGCAAAAAGACGTCATCGAGCCTGTCCGCGGCAAAGCGCACGGCCCCACCCGTGCCGGCGCGCAGCGGCTCGACCGAAAGATCGATCTCGACGCCTCGCCGCTTCGCGGCCGTGGACGTCCTCACAAAGGCTTCGATTTGCTGCGAATGATGGCCAGCGAGCAGGAGCACGCGGTTGAAGCCGTAGCGGCCGACTTCCTCCACCAGCACGTCGAGGAAAGGCGTCCCGGCGACGGGCAGCAGCGGCTTCGGCGTGCATGCCGTCAGCGCGCCGAGCCGCGTCCCCTGTCCGCCACAGAGTATGACCGCCTGTCGGATCACCCGCGCACACCGTGATATTTTGCCGCAGCCTCGGGAAACATCGCGTCTTCCACCAAACCGCAGATGAGATGGGCCGCGACTATATGAATCTGCTGAATCAGCGGCGTCCAGTCGCTGGGCGCATGCAGGCAGAGGTCCACGGCCCCGGCGAGCCTTCCCCCGCTCTTACCGGTGAAGCCGACCGTGGTGACGCCGATGCCCCGCGCAACCTCGACCGCCTCAAGAATATTCTTCGAGTTGCCAGAGGTCGTAATTGCGACAAAGACGTCGCCCTTTCGCCCAAGCCCCAGGACTTGCCGAGAAAATACGTCGGCATAACCATAGTCGTTTCCGATCGAGGTCAGCACCGACGTGTCGGTCGAAAGCGCCAATCCAGCGAGCGGCGCGCGGTCGTAATTGAGCCGCGAGACAAATTCGCCGGCGATGTGCTGCGCGTCCCCCGCGCTGCCGCCATTGCCCGCGAAGAGCGCCTTGCCGCCATTTCTGAGGCTCGCGACAATGCAGTCGGCGATATCAACCAGCGCTCGCTTGAAGTGCTCGTCCTGAGCCGCCGCGTCGAGCGCCGCAATGGAGCGGGCCAGATATCCGTCGATGTGACTCACGTTGTCGCCTTCCACGTAACGCTCCCCGTATGAGTGAACGCCACGGCGCTCGCGTCGCCGCCGGCCGCACGCAGGGCGATGACCAATTTCTGTCGATCTTCAGGGCGCACGAAGAACATCATGAAGCCGCCGCCGCCGGCGCCGGAAATCTTGCCCGCCAGAGCGCCATTCTCGGCCGCCAAAGCATGGAAATTGTCGATCGCCGCATTGGAAACGCCCTTAGCTGTGGCGCGCTTGGCGATCCAGGAGCGACGCATGACCTCGGCCATCCGGGGCATGTCGCCGTGAACGAAAGCCAGCTTCATTTCGATCGCGTCGGCTTTGAGCTGATGCATCGCTTCCATCGCGTCTGCGTCGGCGGAAACTACGCCGTTCGTCTGCTGCACGATAATGTCATGCGAGCTGCGCGATTGGCCGGTAAAGCAGATGACAATCGACGACTCGATTTCCTCCAATGCGCCAGGAACCAGCCTCAGAGGATTCACAATGACACGATCGTTGGAAAGAAACTCAACGAAATTTACGCCGCCAAACGCCGCTGCGTACTGGTCCTGCCGTCCGCCGGCAAGACCAAGATCGACACGCTCAATCTCCCATGCAAGGTGGGCAATCTCATAGCGACCGAGTGGCAACTCGTAGCGCGCGCGAAAGGCTTCGACGAGCGCCACCATGAGCGCGGATGAGGAACCGAGACCGGATCCAGCTGGAGCATCGACCGTGGTCTGGATCGAAAGGGCCGGATATTCGCCGCCCAGGTAATCCCTGCAAATGCGCCGGTAGACGCCCTGATGCAGCAGCAGAGTGGTGGGCGCCGAACACGAGTTCTCGACATCGAAGATTTCTTCAACGCCCATGTCGAGCGCGGCGAAGCAGGTTCTGCCGTCACTACGCGACGAGATAAAAGCGTATGCGTGCCGGTCGATGGTGACATTGAGAACAGCGCCGCCATGGAGCTGACAGTAGGGCGATAGGTCCGTTCCGCCACCGGCGAGACCGAGCCGAAGCGGCGCTCGCGCGCGGATCAGCCCGATTCTTCCGTCTCCCCTACCCATCGGTCTCACCTCCTAATTTCTGTTCGTTTCCTCCCCGAACCGACTCCAGCGCCTTATGGCGCCATCGCTGTCACCGTCGGCCTCTCCTCTGCGCCCAGTTGTGGAATAAAAGGCAGAAATGCGCGCCGCATCGCGTCGAGCGAATAATGTTCGTCAATAAAGGAAACGCCGCGCTCTACATGCAGCTTCGCCAACTTGTGGTCGGTCTGCGCCGAAATCACGGCTTTGGCATAACTCTCCCGGTCATCGCCGATAAAGGCGATCGGCTCCTGCGGATGGAGCCCCTGCATGCCGATTGAAGTTGCAACAAGCGGTATGGCGTGGAAAAGCGCCTCGATGGTTTTACCCTTCACCCCGCCGCCGAACCGAAGCGGAATGATTGCGACGCCTGCTGTCGCATAAAGTGTGGCGAGCTCTTCGTCGCTTATGCGCCCCTTGATGATGATCTGCTCCGACTCTAGCGCAGCGATCTCGGGGACTCGCGACGAGCCGACGATATTGAGCTTGGTCTGCGGACTCTCGCCGACGATCAATGGCATCACTTCCTTCGAAAACCAAAGCAGCGCGTCGACGTTTGGCGGATGAGATCCGCCGACGAACAACAGCTGAGAAAAATCGCGAGCGTCAAATTTTGCGATATTCGCGCGCACGTCGCTGAGTTCAGTGGGAAAATAACCAAGCATCGGCACGGCGCTGACCACCGCGTCCGACACCGCCTTCTCGACTTCGACGCGCTCTTCATCGCTGGGATACAGGACGACGTCGGCCTTCCGCCAGTTTTCAAGCTCCAACTTGCGGAATTCTCTGATTTCTTCCGGGAGTCGAGGGTCCTCGCTGGTCAGGAGCTCCGATTCGAGCCGCTTATGGTGGATGTCGTGTCCGTAGTAGAGGATCACGCATTGCGAATGAGCGCGGATCGAATCGTAATACTTGAGCGCAATATGCGGACGGCTGACGAGCGCGTAATCGAAATAAGATCCGTTTGCCGCCATGAACTCGTCGAAACGATCGACATAGGCGGCGGAATAGATCACCTCAACTCCGGCTTGCTGAAGGATCTCGCAATATTCGCGATCCTCGTTGAGATTATCCGGCCAGAAACTCACGTGAAAGCCGGCCTTGACGAACATGCGCAGGAAATGATGGACGGTGCGGGACCCTGCGTCTCGGTCCCATTGCGGAACGTAATGGTCCACCATGAGAATATGTGGGCGATTGCGCGACCTATCGCGCGCTAAAAAGACATTTTCGCCGTTGGCGAAATGCTCCTTCTCCAGAACGCTTCTCCAACGATCGAGCAATTTTTTCTGGTTGGCGATCTGATAGGTCTTGACGCCGCTGCTCGTATCGCGGCCGTGGCTCTTGCCTTCGTGATGCACGAGCGTGGAATGAGGCGCATAGACCGTGCGCAAACCTCTGTCACGCACGCGAAACGCGATATCCGAATCTTCGCAGTAGGCCGGAGAATAAATAGGATCGAAGCCCCCTAGCTCGTTCCATAATTTTGTCGGCAGTGCGATTGAAGCGCCGGAAACGTAGTCGATGTCCTTGAGATAATTGAACTCAGGCAGGCGGGGATCGCTGTTGCGGCCAAAATTCCAAGCCGACCCGTCATTCCAGAAGATGCCCCCAGCTTCCTGCAACGTGCCGTCTGCGTTGAGCAGCTTCGAGCCGGCGAGACCTATGCGAGCGTCCTTCTCCATGGGCGCTATCAATTCATCGAGCCAGCCCGGCAGCGTGATGGTGTCGTTATTAAGCATCACGACGTAACGGCCATGTGCGTGTTGTGCGGCAGCGTTGCAATTACCCAGGAAGCCGTGATTTTTCTCTTGCCTGACATAGACAATCGGCGCGCCCATCGACGAAAAT
>JBFXJV010000150.1:0-8105 GCA_050174515.1 Methylocystis sp. | reverse complement strand
AATGCCTTGGATGTGGGGCGACAGGAACAGCTGCATTTTCAGAGGAAGACCATCCATACGAGACGGGCGATACCGGGAGAGTAGTATTTTTTTGCACCCCCGGATTTGAGGTGGTTACTGGCGAAAAACATTCCGACAAAACGCGCATCATCTGTTCAAAATGCAAAACGGTGGTCCACAGCCCAAATGAGCGAAGGCCCGCCTAAACGCCTACGACGTCGGCGCCTCCCGCTTGATCGCCTGCGCAACTGCCTCTGCAAGCGCCCTTGCGATCCAACTCGATCAGCAAAATCGTCATCCGTTCGGCTCGTCGCGTAATCGACGCTGGCCGAGAGCGAAGCATTAAGACAGCCGACTCCTATGAGGCTTTTGCCGGCTTGGCCGGATCGTAGACAAAATACCGGCCGCCGAGCGATCCCTCGAAACAACCCGACCCGTTCTGGCGCTGCAAATAGAATTTCACATGCGTGTTTGGAACGCTCACGACTACCGTGGCGTCACGAAGTTCATCGACTTGAACCGACAACGGCTCGTCAGGACGATCGATGTCGGTAAGGACTATGCGCGTGCCGATCACGGCTCACTCGATTCAACAGAGGAGGAGCAGACTTATTTCGCATATTCGGCATTGCTCCGGCAGAATGTGCGTTGACGCACGTGCTGCAGCGGTCTTTTGTGATAGGGGACCGTGCTCAAGCGCGCCGGCAAGTCTCGCAGCATCGGGTCAATAAAATAGTGTTCAAAATTCGTGCGGCGCGCCAGCTTCTTGGAGAAATGGCGCGCAAAAAACCTCAGATCAATTGTCAGTTTTGCCGCCAGACTCTGCTCAATAATTCGTCCGCACCGCCTAGATCCCGTCAGTCGGGGCAGATTTATCTCGAAACATTGGCCCATCAGGCGAATGCCGATTCAATCGACGCCAAAACAATATTCCGTCGTGCTCCTAAGCCGATCTCCCGGGCGCAGCACGGTGGATGGAAAGGCTGGTTGGTTCGGCGAATCCGGGAAATGTTGTGTTTCGAGGGCTAAGCCGGCGTGCTTTCCATAGATTTCCTTGCTTGGCCCACGCAAAGTCCCATCAAGATGGTTGCCGGTATAAAACTGGAGTCCCGGTTCTGTTGTGCGCACTTCGAGAACGCGCCCGCAGCCCGGCTCACGCACGCGAGCAGCGAATTGCGGTTCGACCCTCGCAGAAAGGGCGAGAACATAATTGTGGTCATAGCCGAGGGCCGCTGCGAGCTGTTCATCCGTCTCGCCGATGCGGGCGCCGATTGCATGCGGTTCACGAAAATCGAACGGCGAGTCAGCAACGGCTCGCATCGCGCCGGTCGGAATGAGCCGCGCATTAACCGGCAGGAATCGATCGGCGGCGATCGTCACTTCGTGATCGAGGATATTCCTCGTCGTCTCGCCGCCCAGATTGAAATAGACGTGATTGGTGAAATTGGCGACGGTAGGGCGGTCGGACTCAGCATGATAGGTGATCCGCAGGGTGTTTCCCCCCGATACGGAATAGGTGGCGTCGACGGTGATCCCGCCCGGAAAGCCCTGGTCTCCGTCCGGACTGAAATGGCGCAGCGTGAGGCGCGACTCCGGCTCGTCCACGTAATCGATGACGCGCCAGACCGCTTTGTTGAACCCTACTCGCCCGCCATGAAGGCAGTTGCCGTTTTCATTCTTGGACAATCGATACTGGACCCCGTCGAGAGCGAATGAAGCGCCGTCAATTCTATTGGCATATCGCCCAATCAGCGCGCCGAAATAGCTGTCTTGCGCCAGATAGTCCGCTAGCGAGGGTAAAGCGAGGACCACATTGGCGCGCGCGCCATTGCGGTCGGGCGTTTCTATCCCAACGATGGCGCCGCCATAAGTTATGACATGCGCGCGAAGTCCCGATTCATTTCCTAACGTGTAAAGATCGACCGTCGCGCCATCTGGCGTCACTCCATATAATCGCGCATGCATTCGCGCTCCTAGATTGTGCGACACGACGCAGGTTCAATCAAAACGCCTTTCTTTTTGGCGGCGCCGTCAGGTTTAACGAAAGGCCGAGGGATTTTGCTGCAATTACCTGCGCATGTCGACACCTGCGCCTGACCTCTGTCGCCGTCACGGCTTCCCTGTCCCTGCCGCAAATTAGATCTCGACCGCCGTTCTCGCCTCGGTCTGCCTGATTGCTTTGATGGCGCGAGCAATGTCTGCTCGCGTGAAACGCGCGACGCCACGGCTCATTTCCCTGCCCCCTTCTTTTTCAACCTAACCGCCCGCTCGTCGCCGTTCTCGGCGATCAACTCGACGCCGGCCTTTTCGAGGCGAGAAGCGTCAACATTAGGCGCTCCTTTCGACTATGCGATCAAATGATCCTCGCGGATGTGAACCGCGAAATGTAGTGCGTTTCGTTCTGAC
The DNA here is from genome assembly GCA_050174515.1 of Methylocystis sp. Lineage (GTDB taxonomy): Bacteria > Pseudomonadota > Alphaproteobacteria > Rhizobiales > Beijerinckiaceae > Methylocystis. The sequence continues at coordinate 5,699 of JBFXJV010000150.1, read as the reverse complement.
GCTGCTGCGTTCGCCGGCTCTCACCGGGCAGAAGGCATAACCATGCAGTCAGCGATGGAATATGTCGCGCTCGACCGGGCGGTTGAGGAATGCCAGAAATATCCGCTTGCGCGGCGCGACCAACTCGACCGAAATGCAGCGAAGCGCAAAGCGAGCTCGGCTATATTCTGAACGACATCGCCGACGAAAATGCCGGCGTCGTGGCTGATTTGCGCGAGGAATGCGATACGCGACTCGCGGCGATCACTGACAAGCGGGAAGCGCAATCATGACGGCCGCGATCAACGGAAGAATTTTGGAGGAAAATCTCCGGGAGGCGATGGAGCTTTCGCGCGCTTTGTGGATGCCCACGGTGGGCGCCTGCTTTGAGTCCTAGATCGTCATGAACGCGGTGTTCTCCCTGTTCCGCGACCAAGAACGACCCGAACGTGGATGTACCAACGAGGCGTTGTTGCATTCTGGCTCAGCTACGCAGCCTTGTCGAAATCACCCGAGGAGAGCAAGATTGCGCCTTGCGGTGACCGCCGTCCGGCCCCTGGGGGAGCTTACCAATCCCAGAGGCGGCGAGAGTCGCCACGCAAATTTCAGCTTAATTATTTGATTTCATTGGTGGGCGCACAAGGGCTCGAACCTTGGACCCGCTGATTAAGAGTCAGCTGCTCTACCAACTGAGCTATGCGCCCGTCCGTCCAGCGTGCGCGACGCCGTTCAGAACGAGCGGTGCGAATAGCAAAACCGCTCGCTGCTGTCCAGCGCCACGCGCGGCCCGAAGCCTTCCTTGGGCCGTCGGCGACGGCGACGGCGCGTCTCAGCGAGCTACGGGGCGGGCGCCGCCGGCCACCCATGGATCAGCCGCGATTTCGTCACGAGATCGGCCCATGGGCCTCTATAGGCGTTTCCAGCCTCGGCCGTAGGCGCGCCCTGTTTGCGCGCGCAAACCGCGCTGGCGTCGGCGGACTTCGGCCCCTGCGCGTAAAAATAGACGACATTCATTTTGAGCCGGGAGGCCAATTGGTTGAGAACGTTCCCCCTTTTCAGGACATTGACGCCCCAATGGACTTCGCGCGGCCCGCCGGGCTTGAAGCCATAGCCGTAATCGCCCTCGCCCTTGATGAGATCGAAGCGGATGTAGCAGAGCTCGCCCTGAGGCGCCGGCTGCGGCACCATCTCCCGGGTCACGATGACGTCCTGATTGTTGTAGCGAACCGCGTAGTCGACGGGAAAATGCCAGACGTCGACCTTCTCAAAATGCGTCAGAAGCTCCGCCTCGTCCGGATCGGCCGCCAGCGCCGCGGCTGGGCCGAGGGAAAGCGCGCCCGCCGTGATCACGGCGGCGCAGAGGCGGCTCAGCAAAATTTTTCTCATCATTCCTCAACCTTCATTATCGCGCCGCAGTTGGGGGAATCGCCCGACTCCCGACGAGGCGCCCGATCTCAAAAGCTCAAAGCGCGCGCTGTGCGCGAAACCGGGCTCCACTTTGTCGTGGGACGCTCTCATGCAAGCGCCCCCGACCTTCGCAGGTAAGGAGCGTCGCGACGGCCGGCAATCCCTGCGACAATCGCGCCCGCCGTCACGGCCGTCCGGTCCATTTGGCGGGCGCCGGTCGCGCGCCATCATGTGCCGCTCGCGCGGCAACGCCCCAACGCGTCTTCCCTCCGCCGCAAAAGCGCGCTAGCAATTATTGAGAAGCAAAGAACGAGTTTGATTATGTCGCGAAGAAAAATCGCTTTGATCGGCGCCGGCAATATCGGCGGAACGCTCGCCCATCTCGCCGGCCTTAAGGAATTAGGCGACATCGTTCTTTTCGATATCGTTGACGGCGTGCCGCAGGGCAAGGCGCTGGACATCGCCCAGTCCTCTCCCGTCGCGGGCTTTGACGCCAAGCTGTCCGGCGGCTCCGACTATTCGGCGATCGAGGGGGCGGACGTCGTCATCGTCACCGCGGGCGTGCCGCGTCAACCCGGCATGAGCCGCGACGATCTCCTGTCGATCAATCTCGGGGTCATCGCCAAGGTCGGCGCGGGCATCAGTCAATATGCGCCCAACGCCTTCGTCATCTGCATCACCAATCCGCTCGACGTCATGGTCTGGGCGCTGCAGAAAGCGTCGGGCCTGCCGGCGCGTCGCGTCGTCGGCATGGCGGGGATGCTCGATTCTTCCCGCTTCCGGTATTTCTTGGCGGAGGAGCTCGACGTTTCGGTCGAAGACGTAAGCGCCTTCGTTTTAGGGGGACATGGCGACGACATGGTGCCGTCGGTGCGCTATTCGACCGTCGCCGGCGTGCCCTTGCCGGACATTGTCGCGATGGGGTGGACCACCCAGGAACGGATCGACGCGATCGTCGAGCGGACGCGCAAGGGCGGCGGCGAGATCGTCGGCCTGCTCAAGACCGGCTCCGCCTATTATGCGCCGGCGACTGCGGCGATCGCCATGGCCGAGAGCTATCTTAAGGACAAGCGCCGGGTGATGCCCTGCGCCGCTTATCTCGAAGGCCAGTATGGCGTGAACGGACTCTACGTCGGCGTTCCCGTCGTCATCGGCGCCAACGGCGTCGAGAAGGTGATGGAGATCAGGCTCGACGAGACCGAACGGGCGATGTTTGAAAAATCGGTCGGGTCAGTCCGCACGCTGATCGAAGCAGCCAAGTCGCTCGATTCCGCCTTCGCCTGAGCGTCCTCATCTAAGTTCCCCGAGGTCCGCCCATTCGCGGCGCTTGCGCGCCGCGGAGGTTTGCGTCCGCGCCTGCCTGAGCGCGACAAGAGGAACATTCTTTGCAAGTTGGGTTTACCCTGTCTGGGCGCCTGCTTCTCCTTGAGCGGCTCAGACGTGCAAGATGGATCGCAAGCCATGTTTGACCCTGACGCTTATGTCTTAGTCAAAATCATCGCAGTAGCCGGCACGCTCTATTTTGCAGCGCGCGCGGCAATCCTTCTTGGGGTTGCAGCAATACATGCCGTTGCTCTGCTACCCTGAGCGCTTCGTCGTTTTCTACAACTGAAACGTTGTTTCGCGAGAAAGCCTTTGCGATTCAGGTCAATAGGCCGTGGCTACCGGGTCTTCAGGCTTTCTCCCGCTAACGCCTTCCCATCGGACTCGCCGCGGCTGCGGGCTCGGGCGGCGGACCGGAGACCTGTCGGGGCGATCAGCGAGGCTTTCGCGCGTTGGCGGGAGGCGTCGCCTCGCGCATTCCCTTCGCCGGCGCCCGATGGATCCCTCGGTTCGGGCGCATAGGCGAGCGAATCCTGCCGCGACTTCGAATTTGACTTTCTTGCTTCAGTTTTAGGCGAATCGACGAGCCGCGCGATCGCGCTGGTCGCCTTTGCGTCGAGAGTCGCCGGCCGAGCGGGGGGCACTGGCGCCGCCGTCTTCCCGCGCCGACGTAGCGGGGCGCCGCCTGCCGAGGCGTGGTTCGAGCCGCGGCCGGCGCCGTCGCTTTCCCGATATTCGACCGCGCTTCGCTGCTTGCGTGCGCCATCCGTCGCGGTGAGAGCGGCGGACCTGCCATGTTCCATCTCATTGTCCGTGAACGCCGCAAGCGCCGCCGGACGTTGCGGCGGCAGCGGCGCTCGAGCGTTAGGCGTCTCCGCTCGGGAGGCTTCCTGCGCGGGGGGCTCGCCCGGCGCCGAGAGAGCGGTTTCGCCCCGCGGCAGATCGGCCTCGGCGCGCGCAATCTCTTGCGACCGATAGCGATTGGCGCCGGTTCTACCGGAAGCGGCGGCTTCTTCTTCGGCTTCGCCTCCGCTCCTGCCGCGAGCGGACCGCGGCGCAAGCGACGCCCAGTGTTTGCGCGTGCTCGGCGCAGGCGCCGTGACTTCCGAGTCGTCCTCCTCGCCGCCGCTTCCGCCGCCAAACAACATGGCGAAGAACCCGCCGATTTTGCGCTGCGGCGTTGCGGCGACATAGGCCCCGTCGCCGCGTGCGTCGATCTCCGCCCGCGCCTCTTCATAGCGCGCCAGCGGATGGTTGTTGGTCGGTAAATGCACGGTTTTCCCGTCCGGGAACAGCCGCGCCAGCTCGCCATAGCTCATGCGCGGCCAGTGGCGCACATTGCCCACGTCAAGATGGACGAAAGGCGTGCCCGCCGTCGGATAATAGCCGACGCCGCCGCGCTGCATGCGCATCCCAATCTCGCGGACCTGCGACATCGGCATGCCCGGCATGGTGGTGTCCATCGCCTTGCCGAGCATATGCTGGGAAAATTTTGCGACGGCGCGCGAGCGGGCGCGCAGCATGGCGTTGGTCTCGGGAGAACGATAGGCGGAGACGACATGCACGACCTGATCGCCGGCGCCGGCGCCGCGATAGGCCTCCCACACGACGTCGAACAGGCGCGGGTCCATATTGGTGCTCTCGTCGCGGCGCCAGTCGCGCAGGAACCAGTTCAGTTGCTGGAGGACATTGGCGTCGTACTGCCCATTGACGAGATAGGTCGCCGAAATCGATTCATGCGTATGGGCGTGGTAAAGATAAATTGTCCTGGTGTCGCCATTGGCGACTGCGGTTTCCGTCATTTTCGGCGCGAGCGTCGTCAGGCAAAGGACGAAGAGGCCAAACGCTTTCGAAAGCGGAACGAAATTCAGGCGCGCGCTGGAGCGAGGCGTCGTCAATGGGTCGCTTCCTCGTCTCGCTTGAAGCGCGCCTCGACCGGCGTCGCCCCAGAAAACTGACTTTCCTTTAGACCATCCGGCCCTAAGGGAGCTCAATGCGCCGGACGGCGCGAGGGTGGCGAAAAATCATTTGCAGAATACGCAGTTAGAATGCGTTGCCCCGTGGACGGCCGCTACCGCCCTGATTCCCCACCGGTTCCGACGCTAGGGGTAGATCGTGGCGAAATATTGCTCGAGCGTCGCCGCTGATCAGTTCGACGCCACCGTGCGCACGAACTGCTGTCCCAGGATCGGCTGCGCGCCGCTGATGAGTTGCAGATAGGCGGGAGATAAAGGCGCCGGCTGCAGCGCCGCGAAATCCTCCGACGTCGGCCTGCGAGGCGGCAGCGGCGGCACGTCGGGAAGCTGGTTCGTCTCGTCTCTCTCGCCCCGGATGTTGGCGATCGGCCGCCGGTCGGCGACGGCGACGCGGATCGGAGCGCCGGTCTGGCCGTTGGCGCCAGACAGCGCGGTGGCGACGGCCGACTGCACCTTGTGCGCGATGTCGCCGAACGAGGCGAGGCTCGCGGCGGATTGGCCGTCCGAAAGGGCGCTGGCGACGCGGGTTGCAGGCGCGCGCTGTTTGCGGGCGGCGATCATGGTTGGGCCGCCTTGGCAGTTGCGCATGCCGAGGGCGATCAGCTCGGTCCCCGTCAATACCCGATATTCCCTGGTCAGATGACCGAGGCGGGCCTGCACGGCGGCGGGGTAGGAGGCAAACAGCCGAGACGAGACGCCGAGGTCGGTCTCTCTGTTGATGGCGTTGTAGGCTTGGTGGAATTTGACCTTTGCGTCCGGATAGACGCAGACGTTCGGCAGGCTGAGCGCGAGCGTGCAGGCCGAGCGGCACTCATGCAGCCTGACCTCGCGATTCTCGCGGCGATATCGTTCGGTAATCGCCTCATAATCGCTGACGAGACCGCCGACGTCCTTGTAGACGACGACCGGCGCCGGCATTGGCGGCGGCGACTAATAGCCCAAGACGCACCTCTACTTTACGCAGTGGGGGCTTTCGCTTCAGCAAACATTCACCCTGCCTCGGTGAACAACCTG